>JBJTKE010000247.1:0-3160 GCA_046096285.1 Chloroflexota bacterium | reverse complement strand
ACACGCCGCCGCTGGTGCTCGCGACCGGCCCGCCCGCCCATGCCGCGCGGGTCACCTGGGACTCGCGGGCGCGGGTTCGGCGGGCGCAGCCACCGGGGCCGGGGCAACCGCCGCGGCGGGCTCGGGGGCGGCCGCAGGCGCAGGCGCCGACGCGGCCGCCCCCGCCGCGCCGACCATGCCCAGCACCTCGCCGACCGTCACCACCTCGCCAGCCTGCTTGTCGATCCGCGAGAGGACGCCGTCCTCCTCCGCAGTGACGTCGAGGTTGACCTTGTCCGTTTCCAGCAGCACCACCGTCTCGCCGCGCGACACGACATCGCCCGGCTGCTTCAGCCACTCGCCGACAACGGCGTCCACCAGCGACTCGCCCAGCGGCGGCACACGAATCTCGACCGACATCCGAAGCTCCCGGCGGGCCACGCCCGCGCTGCTGCCCGGCGGGCTCCACGCGCCCGCCGGCGTTCCTCACCACCCGCTCGTGCCGCTCAATCCGCCGAGCGCGCCGATTCCCGCGCCCGCGCCGGGCTCTTCGCCCGCCGCTGGCCGTTGCCCTCCAGCACGGCCGCGCCGGTGAGCGCCTCGGTCACGATGCGCGCCTGCTCGGCCGCATGCCAGTCCGCGAAACCCTCGGCTGGCGATGCGCGGTCGGGCCTGCCGGCGTAGCGGACCGGAATGTGCCGCTCCGTCTGGGCCAGCAGGTCGCGCAGCCGGGGCTCCATGTAGCTCCACGCGCCCATGTTCCGCGGTTCTTCCTGCACCCAGAGCACCTCGGTCAGGTTCGGGTACCGGTCGAGCAGCGCGGTCAGCGCCGTGGTCTGGAACGGCGCGAGTTGCTCGACCCGGGCGATCGCGACATGCCGGGAGCCGGTCCGCAATTCGGACGACTCCATTTCAACCACGACCTTGCCCGAGCACAACACCAGCCGCGACACCGCGTCCCGGCTCTCGGCGCGCAATGGGTCATCGAGCACCGGCTGGAATCCGCCGCTCGTGAAATCCGCCACCGGGGAGGCCGCAAGCGGATGCCGCAGCAGGCTCTTCGGGGTCATCAGCACCAGCGGATGCCGGTCCTCCGCCAGCAACGCGGCCTGCCGCCGCAACAGGTGGAAGTACTGCGCGGAGGTCGTCACGTTGCAGACTCGCAGGTTGTCCTCGGCGGACAACTGGAGGAAGCGCTCCAGTCTCGCCGACGAGTGCTCCGGACCCTGCCCCTCGTAACCATGCGGCAGCAGCATGACCAGCGCCGGTTCCTGTTGCCACTTGGTGTGGGCGGCGACGATGAACTGGTCGATCAGCACCTGCGCGCCGTTCGCGAAGTCGCCGAATTGCGCCTCCCAGAGCACCATCGCGTCCGGCGCGTGCACGCTGTATCCATACTCGAACCCGACCGCCGCCGCCTCCGAAAGCGGGCTGTTGTAGACGGCGAAGGAGGCCTTCGCGGCGGGCAGACTCTGCAGCGGCACCCAGCGCGCGCCCGTCTCCGCGTCATGCAGCACGAGATGGCGCTGGGAAAAGGTGCCCCGCTCCGCGTCCTGCCCGGTCAGCCGGATCGGGGTGCCGTCGGCGAGGATCGAGGCGAAGGCGAGGGTCTCAGCATGTGCCCAGTCGATCCGCCCGTCGGACTGCCGGGGCGCCTGCTGCCGCTTCTCCCACTGCCGCATCAGCTTGGCGTTCGGCTTCATCCCGTCCGGCAGACCGTGGATGGCGTCGTGCAGGCCGAGCAGCGTGTCCAGCGGCGCCGTGGTGTCCACCTCGCGGCGGCCGCGGCGTCGGTTGGCGTCCGCGCCGTGCATGGCGAGCGCCGGGTCGTCGGCCAGGCCCTTGCGGATCGCGGCGAGTTTGCCGAGGAAGGCGTCCAGCATTTTCCCCGGCTCGTCCGCGGCAACCACGCCGTCGGCGACGAGGCGGTCCGCCCAGATCTGGCGCACAGTCGGGTGCTTGCCGATGACGCCGTACATCTGCGGTTGCGTGAAAAGCGGTTCGTCGCCCTCGTTGTGGCCCCAGCGCCGATAGCCCACCAGATCGATCAGGAAGTCCTTGCGAAACTTTTCGCGGTAGGCGGCGGCCAGCGCGGCGGCAGTCAGGCAGGCTTCCGGGTCGTCGGCGTTGACGTGCACCACCGGGATCTCGAAGCCCTTGGCCAGGTCGCCGGCGTAGAGCGTGGAGCGCGAATCCTCGAAGTCGGTGGTGAACCCGATCTGGTTGTTGACGATGATGTGGATCGAGCCGCCGGTGGTGAACCCCTTCAGGCCGGACAGGTTGAGCGTCTCGGCGTTGATCCCCTGTCCGGGAAAGGCGGCGTCTCCGTGCAGCACGATCGGCAGCGATCCGTTCGTGTCCTGGACCGGCGGGCCCGGCTGCCGGCGGTCATCCTGCGAGGCGCGGGCCATGCCCTCGACCACGGGATTGACGAACTCGAGGTGGCTCGGGTTTGGCGCCAGCACCAGCGGCACCTCGACCGTCTGGCCGTCGGGCGTCTGGGCGAGGCGCGCCCCGAGGTGGTACTTGACGTCGCCGGAAATGGCGTCGTCCTTGTCGGCGGTGAAGGCCCGCCCCTTGCTCCCCTCGAACGCGGCGAGGATGTGCGCGTAGGGCTTGCCGAGCACGTTGGTCAGCATGTTCAGCCGGCCGCGGTGGGCCATGCCGATCACCACCTCGCGCACGCCAGCCACGGCGGCCCGGTGGATGATCTCGTCCATCATCGGGATGAGCGCGTCGTTGCCCTCGATGGAAAACCGCTTCTGCCCGAGGTAGGTCTGGTGAAGGAACTTCTCGAAACCCTCCACCTCGGTCAGCCGCCCGAGCAGTTTCCGCTTTTCCTCCGGGGTGAGCCGGACCGTGTAGGTCCCCTCCTCGACCGCGCTCTGCAGCCAGGCCCGTTCATGAGCCCACTGCACCTGGTCGAAGTCGTAGCCGATGCCGGTGGTGTAGATCTTCCGCAACCGCCCGATTGCCTCGGCCGCGCTCGCCGCCCCGGCCGCGGCCGCGCTCGGGATGGCCGTCGCCGGAAGCCCGGCAAGGTCCGCCTCGCTGACGCCGTGGAACTCGGGGGAGAGTTCGGGCGCGCCATGCGGCGCGCCTCCCAGCGGATCGAGTTGCACGGCGAGATGGCCGAACTCGCGAATCGAGGAGGCGAGCGCCGCCGCTCCAACCACTGCCT
>JBJTKE010000246.1:0-10112 GCA_046096285.1 Chloroflexota bacterium | reverse complement strand
GATTGGCGAGCGCGAAGACGAGCGGATCCGGGGCCATCGAGCGGACCATCTCCGGGGTCAGGGTGCCGGGGGCGGAGAGGCCGATGAAAACGTCGGAGCCGACGATCACGTCGGCGAGGGAGCCTTCCCGTTTCTCGCGGTTGGTGACCGCGGCGATGCTCACCTTGGAGTGGTCCATGTTGCGCGAGCGGCCTTCGAAGATGGCGCCGGCGCGGTCGCAGAGAACGACGTCGCCGATGCCCAGCCCAAGCAGCAGTTTGGTGACGGCGATGCCCGCGGCGCCCGCGCCGTTGATGGTGACCCGCAGATCCTTCATCTCCGAGCCACGAAGCTTGCAGCCGTTGAGCAGACCGGCGGCGACGACGATGGCGGTGCCATGCTGGTCGTCGTGGAAGACGGGCATCTCGAGTTGCTCGCGCAGTTTCTCCTCGATCTCGAAGCAGCGGGGGGCGGCGATGTCCTCGAGGTTGATGCCGCCGAAGGCCGGCGCAAGGTCCTTGACGATCTGGACGATCTCGTCGACGTCCCGCGCGGCGAGGCAGATCGGGAAGGCCTCGACCCCGGCGAGGGTCTGGAACAGGACGGCCTTGCCCTCCATCACCGGCAGGCCGGCGCGGGGGCCGATGTCGCCGAGGCCGAGCACGGCGGAGCCGTCGGTGACGACGGCCACGAGGTTGCCTTTGGAGGTGATCTCGGTGACCTGCGCCGGATCCTTGCGGATGACGTGGGCGGGAACGAGCGCCGCGGGCGGCACATAGAGGACATCGAGGATGTGGTGGTCGCGGATGGGAATCTTGGAGCGGATCTCGAGCACGCCGCCATGCCGCTTGCGGAGGTCGATGGCCTCGTCGCGCAGGGATTTGTGCTCGCCCGAGCGGCCGCCGGTGTGGTTCGGGTTGAGCCTGCCCTCGTAGACGTAGCGGCGGGTCTTTTCGGCGACCGCCTCCGGGGTGATCTCGACGGCGGCCTCGCCCGCCTCGTTTGAGGCGCGAACGCCGGCGGCGGCGACCGCCGGAGCGACCCGGAAGTCGAAGATGCGGGGGATGATGTAGTCGGGGTGGAGTTCGCGGTCGGGGATGACGGAGGCGAGGGCCTGCGCCGCGTAGAGCAGGGTGCGCAGCCGGATGCTGCGGGCGCGGCAGTCGAGCAGGCCGCGGAAGACGCCCGGAAAGACGAGCGAGACGTCCATGGTGTTGGGGTAGTCGGAGCGGCCGGTGGCGACGATGCGGGCGCCTGCGGCGCGCGCGACGCCGGGATCGATCTCGGGATCGGGCACGGCGAGGGCGAAGATGATCGGATCGGGGGCCATCGAGCGGACCATCTCCTCGCTGACGATGCCGCCGCTGGAGAGGCCGATGAAGGCGTCGGCGCCTTCGATCATTTCGCTGAGGGAGCCGCGCTGACCGTCGAGGTTGGTCTCCTTGGCGAGGTAGGCCTTGGCCCAGTTCATCCGCTCGGTGCGGTAGGTGTGAATGGCCCCGGCGCGGTCGCAGACCACGAGGTTGCGCGCTCCGGCCCGGTGGAGCAGGCGCGCCACGCCGATGCCGGCCACCCCGGCCCCGGAGACGACGACGCGGGCGTCCTCGATGGTGCGGCCGGTCACCTTGAGCGCATTGGTGAGCGCGGCGAGCACGAGAATCGCGGTGCCGTGGTGCTGGTTGGAGAAGACCGGGATGTCGGCGGCCTTGTCGAGGTGGTCCTGAACGGTGAAGGACTTCGGGGCGGCGATGTCGTCGATGCAGATGGCGCCGAAGGTGGGCGTGACGGCCAGGCCGGCGCGGACGATCTCGGCGGGATCGGTGGTGTCCACGCACAGGGGGAAGGCGTCGATGCCGGCGAAGGTCTTGAAGATGACGCTCTTGGCCTCGGCGATGGGGAGGGCGGCTTCGGGGGGGCCGCCCGCGCGGCCGAAGATGTCGGAGCCGTCGGTGAGGATGGCGACGGTGTTGCCGCGGCAGGTGAGATCGTAGGAGAGGAGGGGATCGTCCTTGATGGCGAGGCAGGCCTCGGCCACGCCGGGGGTATACACCAGCGACAGGACGGACCGGTCGCGGACAGGCACCTTGGACTGGACCCCGATCAGGCCCTGGTAGCGGCGGCGGTAGTCGAGACCCTCGTCGCCGACCCCGGGAAACGTTCCATCGATTGCCACGCGTCGCCTCACCCCGTCTGCGAACTCGCCAGGAAGCCGCGGCATTGTACGACGGGACGGCCGGAGTCCCGCGTCAGGGCGCGAGACGCCACGCCCGTTCGAGAAACGGGACGGCGATGGGCAGCACCGCATCGGAGCGGACGAAGGTCTGGTAGTGGTCGAACCCGGCGAGCGGGACGAACTCGGCGGCGGGCATGGTTGCCGAGGCCTCGCGGACCGCGGCGAAGAAGGGTTCTTCGGTGCCTGCGAGCAGCAGGGCAGGCATGGGGATGGCGGACAGTTCCCGGGCCTGCGAGCCGTCGCTGCCGGCCACCCACGCGTCCATGCTGGCGATCAGGGCAAGGTGGTCGTTGTCGAGCCACTTGGCGCGGGTGACGGCGTCGAGCGGGCCGTGCGCGGCCTCGTAGCCAGCGACGAAGGACTCCATGCCGCCGCGCAATCCGTCGATCCAGGAGGCGACCTCCTGCTGCTCGGCGGGAGGCATCGGCGCGGGGTTGCAGCCGGTGAGGACGAGGCCGGCGATGCGGCCGGGTTCGTCGTGGCCGAGGGTGAACCCGACCATGCCGCCGAGGGAGTGCCCCCAGAAGAGGGCGCGGTCGATGCCCTCGGCATCGAGCACGGCGATGACGTCGGCAGCACGATGGCGGCGGGTGGACATGGCCGCGTCATGGGGCTTGCTGCTGCGGCCGTGGCCGCGCGCGTCGAGCAGCAGCAGCGTGAACCGGTCGCGCAGGCCGGCGGCGTAGCCGGTGTCGCGCCAGCGGTTCCCGGTGCCGGTGAGGCCGTGATACATGACGAGCGGCGGGCCGCTGCCCTCGATCTCGTACCAGGTGGCGAATTCGCCGTTGCGGGCGCAGGGCATGGGCGGAACTCCGGGGCGAACGACACGCCGGGGTCCGGCGCGGGACCGCCGGGATGCTACCCCACGGTGCGGCTGAACCGCTCGATGGCCTCGGTCAGTTCGGCGAGGGTGGCCTCGCGGTCGGCGGGGTCGCCGTCGATGACGCAGCCGCGGATGTGGTCCTCGAGGATCAGCAACCCGGTGGCGCGGGCGCCCGCGCTGACGGCGGACAACTGGGTCAGGATGTCGAGGCAGTATTCGTCCTCGTCGACCATCCGCTGCACGCCGCGGACTTGGCCCTCGAGGCGGCGCAGGCGGTTGCGGATCCGCGCCTTGTCGGCGCTGTAGGAGGCGGTGCGGGGGGCCGGGGCGGCCTCGGGATCGCTCATGACTGCCATTATACCCCCATCCGGTACAGGGCGCAAGAGACAGTATCCTTGGCGGCCTGTTCGCCCGTTCACCCTGGTGGAGCGATGGCTAGGGCGGACGTTCGTGCCTGCACGGCAACGGTGGAGCGGTTGGAGAACAGCCGCCGGGCGGTTGCCGGGCGCGATGGTACGGCACTGGTTGACACCATACCCAATGGGGGTATCATTCATCCTGTGCGGAGCAGTCCGCGAACGACCTGACCGGAAAGAGACCCGATGACCGCCACCCAGCGAACCGCCGAACTGACCGTACCCGTCGAGGGGATGACCTGCGCCTCCTGCGTGCGCCGGGTCGAGCGGGCGCTGGCCAAGGCGCCGGGCGTGATCGAGGCGCGGGTCAACCTGGCGACCGAGAAGGCGAGCGTCACCGTCGATCCGGCGGTCGCCACCGCGGAGGGCGTGCGGGAGGCGATCCGCGGCGCGGGGTATGGCGCGGGCGAGGTCAGCGGGATGGCCGCTCCCGTGCCGCGGCCCGCTGCCCCGGATGCCCCGGAGGACCAGGAGGCCCCGGAGGCGCAGGATGCCGCCGGAGGAGCCCTGGCCGAGGTCTCGCTGCCGATCGAGGGCATGACCTGCGCCTCGTGCGTGCGGCGGGTGGAGAAGGCGCTCGAGCGGACGCCGGGGGTGGCGGCGGCCGCGGTGAACCTGGCGACCGAGCGGGCCAGCGTGTCCTACGACCCGGGTGCGGCGGGAATCGAGACGCTGCGGGCGGCGGTCGAGGGCGCGGGATACCGGATCGGAGAGATCACGGCAAATCCGGCAGTTCCGGCGGCTGCGGCCATGGCCGTGGCCGCGGCCGGGGCGCGAGCCGCCGAACCCGATCCGCGGGAGGCCGCGCGCGATCGCGAACTCGCCTCCCTGAAGCGCAAGTGGATGGTGAGCCTTGCCATCGGGCTGGCGATGATGGCGCTGATGTACCTGCCGCTTCCCGTGCCGATGGCGGTGGTCGCGCCGCTGCTGCTGATCGCGGCGACCGTTGTGCAGGTCTGGGCGGGGGGGACGTTCTACCGCGCGGCGTGGTCGGCGGCGAGGCACGGCAGCGCCAACATGAACACGCTGGTGGCCGTGGGGACAAGCGTCGCCTTCGGGTACAGCGCATTCGTGACCCTGTGGCCGCAGCTGGCGGCCCGCTGGGGATTCGCGCCAAATCTCTACTACGAGTCGGCGGTGATCATCATCGCGCTGGTGCTGCTGGGCCGCTGGCTGGAGGCCCGGGCGAAGCGGCAGACCGGGGCGGCGATCAAGGCCCTGATGGGGCTGCAACCGCGGACCGCGCGGGTCATCCGCGACGGCCGCGAGGCCGACGTGCCGATCGAGCAGGTCGCCGTCGGCGATCTGGTGCGGGTGCGGCCCGGCGAGAAGGCGCCCGTGGACGGCGAGGTCGTCGAGGGCAGTTCCGCCTTCGACGAGTCGATGCTGACCGGCGAGAGCCTGCCGGTCACGAAGCGGCCGGGCGATACGGTGTACGGGGCGACGGTCAACGGGGCGGGCAGCCTCGTGTACCGGGCGACGAAGGTCGGGCAGGACACCACGCTGGCGCAGATCGTCCGGCTGGTCGAGGAGGCGCAGGGGTCGAAAGCGCCGATGCAGCGGATGGCGGACGCCATTGCGGGGTGGTTCGTGCCGGCCGTGCTGGTCGTCGCGCTGCTGACCTTCCTCGGCTGGCTGCTGTTCGGACCGGCCCCCGCGCTGACCTTCGCGATCCAGGCCGCGGTGGCGGTGCTGGTCATCGCCTGCCCCTGCGCGCTGGGGCTGGCGGCCCCGGTGGCGGTGATGGTTGGCGCGGGCGAGGCGGCCCGCCACGGCATCCTCGTCCGCGGCGGTGAGGCGCTGGAAGCGGCGAAGCACATCGACGCCATCGTGCTCGACAAGACCGGGACCGTCACCGAAGGCAAGCCGGCCGTCACGGAGATCGCCGCGGCGCCGGGCTGGGACCCGGAGGAGGCGCTCCGGCTGGCGGCGGCGGTGGAGGTGGCCTCCGAGCACCCGCTCGGCGCGGCGATCGTCGCGAGCGCCGCCCCGGCGGGACCGCTCCCGCGGGCGACCGGGTTCGTTTCCGTGACCGGGGCCGGGGTGCGCGCCGAGGTCGAGGGGCGGGTGGTCGTGGCGGGCAATCGGGCGATGCTCGAACAGGCCGGGGCCGATCCCTCCCCGCTGGACGCGCGGGCGGCGGACATGGCGGCTTCCGGGGCGACCCCGGTCTCTCTCGCGGTGGACGGGCGGCCAGCGGCGGTGTTCGCCATCGCCGACCCGGTGAATCCGGGATCGGCGGAGGCCGTGCGCCAACTGGGGGCGCTCGGGCTCGCGGTCTGGATGGTCACGGGCGACAACGCACGCACCGCGGCCGCGGTGGCCGCGATGGCCGGCATCCGCAATGTGATGGCGGACACGCTGCCCGACCGGAAGGCGGCCAAGATCCGGGAGTTGCAGGCGCAGGGGCGGACCGTGGGGATGGCCGGGGACGGCATCAACGACGCCCCGGCAGTGGCGCAGGCCGACCTCGGGATCGCGATGGGCGCGGGCACCGACGTGGCGATGGCCGCCTCGGACATCACCCTCGTGGGCGGCGACCTGCGGGGCATCGTGACGGCTATCGCGCTGTCGCGGCGCACGGTGGGAACGATCCGGCAGGGGCTGTTCTGGGCGTTCGCCTACAACGTGCTGCTGATCCCGGTGGCGATGGGGCTGCTCTACCCGTTCACCGGGCGCCTGCTTGACCCGATCCTGGCGGCGGCGGCGATGGCGATGAGCAGCGTGAGCGTGGTCACCAACGCGCTGCGGCTGCGCGGCTTCGAAGCTCCCGCCACCGCGCAGGAGATGCTCCACCCGCCGCTGAGGGCGCGGATCGCGGAGTGGGGGTACCTGGCCGGGATCGCGGCGGCCGCGGTGGTGGTCGGGGCGCTGGCGCTGCGGTTTGCCCCGCAGAGCCACCAGATGGACGGCATGGCCGGGGTCCCGGCCGCCCCGGCGGCGCCGCGGGCGACGGTGGTCGTGCCGGACCGCGCGATCTCGCTGGAGGTGGCGGGTGGCGCGCTCCGGGGCGAACCGCGCATCGGCCTCGCGCCCAACGAACCGGCGATCCTGCGGATCGTCAACCGCGATCCGCGCGACTACCGGGTCAGCATCCACGCCGCCGACGAGCCGATGATGCCGGGACTCGACGCGGACGGCGCATTCCCGGGAGCGGCGCTGCCCGCCGGGGGAGAGGCGACGCTGGCGGTGTCGGCGCCCGATCCGGCAAATACGGTGATCATGGTCACCGGCCACGACGGGGCGATGACCCACCGGGCGCTTTCCCGGTAGCGGGGCCCGCGGCGAAGCCGGGGGTCAGATGGCCCTGGTGGCGGACGGCGCCCGCTCCTCCTGCGCGAGGGGGAGTTGGCGCTGGGCGCCCTCGGGGAGGGCGTTCTTCGCCGCCCCGATGAAGTCGCGGAAGAGCGGGTGGGGCCGGGTCGGCCGCGAGAGCAGTTCCGGGTGGAACTGGACGCCGACGAAGAAGGGGTGGTCCTTCAGTTCCATGATCTCGGCGAGGCGGCCGTCCGGGGAGGCGCCGGAGACGATCAGCCCGGCGGCGGCGAGGCGGTCGCGGAAGGAGGTGTTGAGTTCGAACCGGTGGCGGTGGCGCTCGTTGACCTGAGGCTCGCCGTAGGCGTCGGCGGCGCGGGTGCCGGATTCGAGACGGCAGGGCCAGAGCCCGAGACGCATGGTGCCGCCCATCTGGACGCCCTTCTGGTCGGGCATCAGGTCGATCACCGGGTAGGGGGTCTCGGGATCGATCTCGGTTGAGTTCGCCCCGGCGAGACCGAGGACGTTCCGGGCCACCTCGATGGCGGCCATGTGCAGCCCGTAGCACAGCCCGAGATAGGGCACGCCGCGCTCGCGGGCGAACCGGGCGGCGGCGATCTTGCCCTCGGTGCCGCGCGGGCCGAAGCCGCCGGGAACGAGGATGCCCGAAACGGTGCGCAGCACGCGGTCGAGGTCCTCCGGGGAGGCGGTCTCGGCGTTGACCCAGACGAGTTCGGGATCGACCTCGTGGTGCAGCCCGGCGTGGGTGATCGCCTCCATGACGCTCATGTAGGCGTCGGGCAGTTCGACGTACTTGCCGACGAGAGCGATGCGCAGCGGGCGCCGCGGGGTGCGGATGGCCTCGACGAGGCCGCGCCACTCCGAGAGGTCGGGCTCGCCCGGGATGTCGAGTTCGCGGGCGATGAACGCACCGAGCCCCGACTCCTCGAGAATCAGCGGAACGGCATAGATGCTGTCGGCCGTCGGCATCGAGATGACCGCCTCGACCGGCACGTCGCAGAAGAGGGAGATCTTCTCGCGGACCTCGTGCGGGATTTCGCGGTCGGAGCGGGCCACGATGACGTCGGGCTGGATGCCGAGGGAGCGCAGTTCGCGGACGCTCTGCTGGGTGGGTTTGGTCTTGAGTTCGCCGCCGCCGAGTTCCGGCACGAGCGTGACATGAATGTAGAGGGCGTTCTGCCGCCCGACCTCGCGGCGCAACTGGCGGATGGCCTCGACGAACGCCTGGCCCTCGATGTCACCGATGGTGCCGCCGACCTCGACGATGACCACGTCGGTGTCGTGCTGGCGGGAGGCGAGACGCACCCGGTCCTTGATTTCGTTGGTGATGTGGGGGATGACCTGGATGGTGCCGCCGAGATAGTCGCCGCGCCGCTCCTTGGCGATGACCGCGGAATAGACCTGCCCGGTGGTGACGTTGGAGGCGCGGGAGAGGTTCTCGTCGGTGAAGCGCTCGTAGTGGCCGAGGTCGAGATCGGTCTCCGCGCCATCGTCGGTGACGAAGACCTCGCCGTGCTGGTAGGGCGACATGGTGCCCGGGTCCACGTTGAGGTAGGGGTCGAGCTTCATGATCGAAACCGACGCCCCGCGGCTCTTGATGACCCGGCCGAGACTGGCGGTGGTGATCCCCTTGCCGACCGATGAAACCACGCCGCCGGTCACGAAAATGTACTTCGGCATCCTGTCTCCTCGCTTCCTCGCAGCGTGACGGCGGCTTGCGGCCCGGCCGCCGTCGCCGGCGGCGGGAGCGTCAGTTGGACGGGTTCAGCACGGCCAGGCGGGTGATGTCCGAGAGGTCGCCCGGCTTGATGGTCAGTTTGTCCTCGGGCTCCGGCATGGCGATGCCGAGATGCCGGGCGAACTCGGTCAGGTCGGCGAGGCCGGCGTCGCCGCTGCCGCTCCGGTACTGCATGGGGATGACGACCTTCGGGGCGATCTGGGCGACGACCTCGGCGGCCTGTTTGGGGGCGAGCGGACCGCCGCCGGCGGCCACGAGCAAGATGTCGACATCCTCGACCGCCTCGGTCTGCTCGGCGTTGAGAACGTGGCCGAGATCGCCGAGATGGCAGACGGTCATGCCCTCGATTTCCAGCAGGTAGACGGTGTTGTAGCCGTCCCGCGCGCCCTTTTCGTTGTCGTGAAAGGTGCGGACGCCGGTGATGAAGACGTCGTTCACCTCGTACTCGCCGGGTCCGTCGATCACCTTGTACGGGGGCTTCACGGCGTCGAGGTTGTGGTGGCCGCGGTGATCGTGGGAGAGCGTCACGATGTCGGCGGTCTGCTTGCCCATCGCGTAGCCGGTGGGGGGGCCGACCGGGTCGGTGAGGATGGTCGCCTCCTTCGCCCGGATGCGGAAGCAGTTGTGGCCATACCAGCGGATTTCGGCCATGTCCGGGCCTTTCCTCCGCCGCGCCCCGCGCAATGCGGACCGCGGCCGTGGACCGCGCAGGACGGTCACCGGCGAACGCGTGGCGCCCCGGCAAGCCGGGATGCGAGCAGTTCAACAGGGCAAACAAGAACCGGAACCCGACACGCGCTGGTGGGGTTCCGGAGCCTCTCGCAGTGTAGCACGGGGTCGGGCGAGGTTCACGCCGGAAGGCGTGGGCGAGGGTGAGCGACCCCGGGCGGGTTCACGGATCGGCCGGGTCCTCGTCTGGACCGAGCGCGGCGTCGAGTGCCGGCCGCACCGCATCCCAGCCGAAGCCGCGGCGGGCGAGCCAGGCGGCGAGTTTGCGGCGCGCGGCGGCCGGTTCCTCGCCGGAGAGACGGCGGGCGCGGTCGACGGCGGCCTCGATCGCGGCGGCGCGCTCGTCGATCGCGGCTCCGTCGACCGCGCCGCGGGCGATGTCGCGGTCGACGCCTTTCACGCGCAGTTCCTGCTCGATCAGGCGGCCGCCGCGAGGATGATGGGTGGTCCGGTTCTCCACCCAGCGGCGGGCGAACTCCTCGTCGTCGAGGTAGCGCCAGGATTCCAGGCGGGCGATGGCGTGGTCGATGGCCGGCGGCGCGAACCCCTTCTGCCTGAGCCGGTCGCGGACCTCCTTCCCGGAGCGCGGGCGGTAGGCGAGGAAGGCGAGGGCGGCGGAGGCGGCCCGGGCGCGCTCGTCGATGGCGAGCAGGGCGGCAATCCGCCCGGCGTCGAGGTCCTGGCCCGGGGCGAGCCGCTCCTCGGCCACGGCGAGGGCGGGCAGGCCGAAGGCGAACTCGCCGTCGATTAACACGCTCGCCCGGTCCGGGTCGTTGACCTGGGCGCGGATTGCGGTGATGCGGCCGGGGGCGGGAGGCTGCCGGGGCGCTCGCGGGTCCGGCGGGCCGCCCGGGCTTCCGGCTCGGCGGGAGGGCATGTGGCGGCTCTCCTGGCGGGGGCGCGGGGATCGGCTGGAAG
>JBJTKE010000245.1:0-8947 GCA_046096285.1 Chloroflexota bacterium | reverse complement strand
CGCCCAGGACGCCGCGCTCGCCCCCGGCGAGGTCGCCATCGTCGGCAACACCGGCGGCGAGGGCGTCTCCCTCCGCGAGGGCCCCGGCTACGACGCCCGCATCCTCGGCGTCTACGGCGACGGCTCCGTCGTCGACCTCTACGACGGCCCCATCTACGCCGAGGACGGCTCGGTCTGGTTCGGCGTCTCCATCGACGGCCTGTCCGGCTACATGGCCGCCGATTACCTCGTGGCCACCGGCACCACCACCACCATCACCACCAACGACGGCATCGCCGGCGGCTCCGGTTCCGGTCCCCAGGCCGGCCGCGCCGGGGAATCCGACACCTCCGCCGTCCCCGGCACCATCATCACCAACGCCGCCCCCGAGGGCTCCACCACCATCAGCGCCGACGGCGTGGACGACGCCTCCTACGACACCGGCGAGCAACGCGCCCGCCAGCGCGCCGACGACAGCGGCGGCGCGGGCTCCGTCACCGACGACGCCTCCGGCGCCGACGGCCAGATCACCGAGGGCCAGTACCTCGCCGAGCAACCGGCCGGCGACCCCGCCCCGGTCATCGGCGACCCGGCCGCCGTTCCCGCGGGCTGGCCCGCGGCCGTCACCGACCACGTCAACCTCCGCGCCGCCCCCGCCCCGGAGGCCGAGGTCCTGCGCGTGCTGCCCCCGGGCAGCGAGGTCGTCGTCACCGGCGAATCCGCCTACGGCTGGGCCCCCGCCTGGTACAACGGCACCGACGGCTTCATCGCCGATCAATACCTCGTCCCGTCCAGCGGCGAGACCCTCGCGGCCCCGGCCCCGGCTCCGACCGACCAGTATGCCGACGCCGCCGACCCCGGCATCATCGAAACCGGGCAGCGCGCGGTCCGCTCCGGCGCGGCCACCGTCGTCGAGGACGCCGAACTCAAGGCCAACCCCAGCCCCAACGCCGCCGCCATCGACTGGATCCCCGCGGGCTCCGCGATCACCCCCACCGGCGGCCCCCGCCAGGGCTTCTACGAGGTCTCATGGAACGGGCAGACCGGCTGGGTGTCCGGCGCCTTCCTCGCCTTCGGCGACGACCCCACCCGCGACGGCAACCGCCACAGCGACCCGCCACCGCTGCCGCCCCCCGCCTCCAGCGGCCGCGCGGGCGCGGATGGCTCGGCTGGCGCCGCCGGCAACGACGCCCCCGCTCCGTTCTCCGGGCTCGCCTGGCCGGTGCAGGGCGGCTCCTGGTCCATCCTCCAGGGCTACAACGGCACCAGCCACATCAACCGCGACGACGAATGGCAGTACCGCTACTCCATCGACATCGTCCGCGAGGACGGCCGCACCGCCGGCCAGGACGTCTACGCCCCCGCCCCCGGCGTCGTCCGCTGGACCCAGACCGCCACCGGCGGCGTCTCCATCGACCTCGGCAACGGCCACGCCATCGCCATGTTCCACGTCACGCTCGGCGATCACCTCACGGAGGGCGAACCCCTCGACCAGGGCGAATGGATCGGCACCATCTCCGGCCCCGGCGGCATGGGCTTCGTGGAGTCTCCCCATCTCCACATCGCCCTCTGGGAAACCAGCGACGGCGGCAACTGGGACCGCCACGCCATCCCCTTCACCGGCGCATGGGCCTTCCCCGGCCTCGACCTTCCCGACGTCGGCGGCAGCCAGCAGCACACCGGCCTCGGCTTCCAGCCGTAACGCCCCGCGGGGTTCCGGCGCGCCATCCGCCCCGGAACCCCGTCCATCCCGCTCCTGCCTCCAGCCGCCAGCCCTCACCTGCGCAGGCTCGGCATCGGCCATGCAACCCCCGGGCACGCCCCGCGTGCCCGGCCTCCAACCCACGCACCCCCTTCACCCCGCCACGAAAAGCCCCGCTCTCTCGCTCAGGGAGAGGGGTTGGGGCGAGGGGAGTTGAACGCGCCGGACGGGAGTTTCAAACCTGCCCGGGTCTGTGCGGGCTGCGCTGACGGCGCCTCGCCAACCCGGCCCAAGCCTCAGGCGCAATCCAGCCATCAGGCGCCGGGGATGCCCGCCTGCCGCGGCCCGGGATCGGCCCGCCGGATGCACCGCCACACCTCCTCGCACGGCCACCGGCTCGCCCACGCCGCGTTCACATAGGGGTAGCGCGTGACGGCGTCCTCGGGCGCGCGCACCTCCACCAGCGCCTCGATCTCGAATCCGCTCTCCCGCAGCAGCCGGATCATCTCCCCGGGCGGCCGGTGGAACTCCACCGAGCCGTCCGGCCACGCGAACCGGTTCATCCCGAACAGCGGGCGCTCCAGCGTGGTCCCCACCGGAGCATCCGGGTCCTCCCCGGTGCACAGCATCAGCAGCGTCGAGTTCACCAGGAAATGGAGCCGCCCGCCCGGCCGCAGCACCCGCGCCGCCTCGGGAATCCACCGCTCCGGGTCGCACCAGATCGACGCCCCGTACTCGCTGATCGCGAAGTCGAACGAGGCGTCCGCGAACGGCAGCCGCTCGGCATCCCCCAGGTGGAGCGGAAAGTCGATCCCGAACTCCCGCTGCAGGGCCCGCGCCGTCTCCAGTTGCGCCGGCGAGTTGTCGATCCCCACCGGCCGCGCGCCGTGCCGCGCCAGCCACGCCGACACGTATGCCGTGCCGCACCCGAGCTCGATCGCGTCCATCCCGGCGAGGCCCGCCGGCAGCATCCCCACCTCGCGCTCGGGCACGTCGAACAGGCCCCAGGTGACCTCGCTCGCCCCCCAGTTGCGCCTGCCCGCCGCCGCGTAGTCCGGCGCGAACGCATCCCACGCCGCCCGGTTGGCCGCGACATGCGCGGCGGATCCGTCGTTCATCGCCTGCGCCCTCCCGGCCTGTCCCCCTGCCCGCGCTCCGCCTCCCGGGCCGCGCCCCGCCCGCGGTTCGAGGATCGCCGCCGGGCCGCGGGCCGTCAAGGGACGGGGCAGGCCGTCACCGCCGCCGCTTGCGGCGTCGCTTGCGCTGTTCGTGCTGCTTGCAGTTTCGCCGGCACCGCCGGGCCGTCGCGCCCTCGTGGCGATGGCATCGCCGGTAGCAGGGCCCGGTCTTGTACCGCGGCGGGTGGTAGTCGATGTCGCCCGTCCACGCCCCGTCCGCGCCGACCGCCAGCCGAGCCTCGATCGTCTCGGTCATCCCGGCCGCCGCGCGGTCGCCGGGGTTCCGCGCCGCGGCGGGCGTCCCGAGCCGCGCCAACAGCCCGCCGTCCGCGATCCGCCCGGTCCCGGCCAGCATCGTCACCGGGCCATCCTCGCTCTCCGCCCATGCGGCAAGGTCGATCGCTCCCCCGGCGCCGGGAGCGCTCTCCAGCACCCAGACCTCCTCCAGGCAGGTGACCACCTCGCCGAGCGTCATCGCCTCGCGGAGCAGCCGCGAGAGATCGCCGCCCGGGCCGAACAGCCCCGCGCGCGGCACGATCCACGCCGTGAACGCCCCGAGGCCGATCCCCGCCCCGGCCGCGGGATCGAGCGGCACGCCATCGAGCGCCCGCGGCTGCCACAGCCCGGCGGGCGGCGCCGCCCCCTGCCGCACGGTGGCCCGCGCCGCCTGCGCGCCCGCCGCGGTCTCCACCGACGCCGCCCCAGCCGCCCCAGCGAGCAGGGCCGCGCGCCGGCTGAGCGTCTCGCGCTTCGTGGGACTCGCGGTCGGCGGTGGTGGTGGCATTGGTGTTGGTGTCGATTCCGGTCGATCCATCGTCCTGCTCCCGGCCATCGGGCGGCGGCCGCGCGGCAACCCCGCCCGGCCCCGCGTCCGGACGCAAGATTCCGGCCATCCGGGGGTCGCTCCCGCTACGGCTCGCCTCCTGTTCACCTTCCATGCGGTGTGGCACAGTAGGAGCGCACTCGTCGTCAGGCGGGGCGGGTCGATCGATCGCAGGAGCAGGGTCATGGCAGGTGTTGTCCGGTTGGCGATGGCCGCCGTCTTCGTGGTTCTCGCCGCGGCTGCGCCGCCCGCCGGGGTGGACGCCTCGCGCACCCCCCGCTGCACCATCTCCGGGACCAACGGCCCCGACGTGCTCATCGGCACCCCCCGGCGCGACGTCATCTGCGGTCTCGGCGGCGACGACGTGCTCGTCGGCCTCGGCGGCAACGACCTGCTCATCGGCGGCAACGGCAACGACAGCCTCTACGGCGGCGGCATGCCCGGCGGCGTGGTGGTTTCCGCCCGCCTCGACGGCGCGGATGTCCTCCAGGGCGGCAGCGGCAACGACGCCATCGACGGCGGCGCAGGCAACGACGCCGGTTCCGGCGGCGCAGGCGCCGACTCCCTCGCAGGCGGCGCAGGCAACGACGACCTCTCCGGCGATGCAGGCAACGACGTCGTCGACGGCGGCGCGGGCGATGACACCGCCGCCGGCGGCGATGGCCTCGACAACCTCATCGGCGATTCCGGCAACGACGACCTCTCCGGCGGCGGCGGCGACGACACCCTCTCCGGCCACACCGGCGACGACGACCTCTTCGGCGACGCCGGCGACGACATGCTCGACGGCGGCCCCGGCGCCGACACCTTCGACGGCGGCGAGGGCACCAACGCCTGCTCCGACCCCTCCGCCATCACCACCGGTTCCGGTTGCCTGCTCGACCGCCCGGAGCCCTCCGGCACGGCCATCTTCCCCGCGGCCGCCAATGCTGGCGACACCATCGACTTCCGCTTTTCCCTCGCCAGCGACAAGCCGGAGTACGTGGTCCTCTGGGTCCACGACGGCAACTCATTCCTCGCTGGCTGCGCGGGCGTGACCATGAACGAGACCGCCCCGCCCGCCTCCGGCGGCTTCGCCTGGGAGTTCTCCTGCCGCCTCACCTCCCCCGCCCCGGACCGCACCTACAGCGTCTGGATCAGCACTATCCGGCAGAACGGCGTCTCCCGCTACGCGGAATACGGCCAGATCGTCGCGGCCGGCACCAGCAGCGACGCCGCGCCGCCCGCCCTCTCCCCCGCTGGCGCGACCGTCGACCGCGGGAACATCACCCTGCGCGTCGGCGCATCGGACGAAACCGGCATCGCCTTCCTCTGGCTGATGATCCGGTACCCCGCCACCCAGGTCTACCAGGGGTGGGTCGGCTGCCAGCAGTTCCTCACGGACCCCGGCCCCGACGGCCTCTACCGCATGACCTGCGGCATCCCCGAGGGCGCTGGCCCCGGCGACTTCTCCGTGCTCGTCTGGGCAGGCGATCCGCTCAATAACCGCGTCACCGAGTTCTGGACGCTGCGCATCGACGCCGCCGGCAACGCCGAACTCTTCCGCTGACCGGCGATTCGCCCCCCGGATCGCGCGTCAAAACCCCCCGCCCCCTGTCACGGGAGCGGGGGGTTCGCGTTCGGCCCGTCGTGTCCTCGGCCGTCAGTCCGCCGCGGCGCCCACCGGGCCGGCCACCGCCACCAGCGCATCCCGCAGCGTCGCCACCGCGTGATCCAGCGCATCCCCGGAGATGACCAGCGGCGGCTGGAAGCGGATCACGGTCCCCGCCGGCCCCCCGCCCCCCACCCGCACGCCGTGCTCGCGGCAGTACCGGCGGATCGCCGCCGCCTCGGTGTTCGCGGGCTCCTTCGTCCGCCGGTCGCGCACCAGTTCCACCCCGAGCATCAGCCCCATCCCGCGCACCTCGCCGATGACCGGGAACTCCTCCTGCACTCCCTTCAACTGCTCCAGCGTCCGCGCGCCCTTGCGCCGCGACTCCCCGGGCAGATCCTCCTCCAGCATCACCTCCAGGTTCGCCACCCCCGCCGCGCAGGAGACCGGGTTGCCGCCGAAGGTGCTCAGGTGCTCGCCCGGCTTCAGGCAGTCCGCGATCTCCGGGGTCGCGATCGTCGCTGACAGCGGGAAGCCGTCCGCGATCCCCTTCGCCGCCACCAGGATGTCCGGGTCCACCCCGAACTGCTCGATCGCGAACAGGCTGCCGCAGCGCCCGTAGCCGGACTGCACCTCGTCGCAGATGAACAGGATGCCGTGGCGATCGAGGATCTCCTTCACCCGCTGGAAGTAGCTCGCCGGCGGGATGATGATCCCGCCCTCGCCCCACACGGTTTCGGACACGAACGCCGCCACATCCCCCGCGGTCTGGTACTGGATCGCCCACTCGATGGCCTCGGCGCAGCGCTCCGCCACCTCCTCCGGGTCCTCGGTGCGGAACGGGTTCCGGTAGGTGTACGGCACCGGCGCGAACGCGATCCCCGGCAGGTACGGCCCGCCCCGCGTCTTCCGCGCCTTGTTCCCGGTGATGCTCAGGGTCGCGTTGGTTCGCCCGTGGAAGCTGTGGGTCAGGGTGATGAACTCGTGCCGCCCGGTATAGGCCTTCGCAAGGCGCAGCGCCGTCTCGATGCCCTCCGCCCCGGAGTTCCCGAAGAAGGTCTTCTGCAGCCGCCCCGGCGACACCAAGGCAAGCCGTTCCGCCAGTTCGCCCACCACCGGCACGTGGTAGATGTACGTCCCCCCGTGCACCACCTTGTCCATCTGCGCCTTCGCCGCCGCGATCACCTTCGGGTGGCGATGGCCCGCGTTGTTGACCGCGATGCCGGCGAAGCAGTCGACGTACTCCCTCCCGTCCTGATCCCAGACGGTCGCTCCCTCGGCCTTCGCGATGGTCACCGGTTCGATCGCCGCCACGAAACTGGTCGTGACGTACTCCTTGTAGCGCTGGATGGTGAGATCGTGCGCGGCGGGGTCGGCCGCGTGGTGTCCGTTCGTCGCCATGTCGTCCCTCGGCGTGACTGCGGTTCGGGAGCGCCCGGATTCCCCGGTTTCCCCGTGTTGACGCGATTGTACCGGCAACCCCGGACCGCGCGGCGCGGCGCGGATTACGCGGCCGCCGCCATTCCCGGCCCGGCACGGCCCGGCCCGGCGCTCCCCGCTCGCCGCGGCCTCGGGTAGGATGCCGCCCGTTCGCGCCCGGCACGGAGGATGCCCATGCCCGCCTTCCGCTACCTCGTCGACGATGTCGACGCCGCCGTCGCCTTCTATGAACGGCTCGGGTTCGTCCTGTCCGAACGGTGGGGGCCGCCGTTCGCCATCGTCACCCGGGACGACGTCTCCCTCTGGCTCAGCGGGCCGGGCACATCCGCCCGCCGCTCGCTCGAGGACGGCGCGGAGCCGCGCCCGGGCGGCTGGAACCGCCTCGTGCTCCCGGTCGAGGACCTCGCCGCCACCGTCGCCGGGCTCGAGGCCGCAGGGGTCCGGTTCCGGTCCCGGCCGGTCAGCGGCCCGGGCGGCCAGCAGGCGCTCGTGGATGACCCCTCCGGCAACCCGGTCGAGTTGTTCGAGCCGCGCGAGCGCACCGGGTAGAACGCGGCAGCCGCACGTTCGCCGCCCCGGCCGCCCGGCGCGAAAAAGCCCTCCTCCCATGGCGATGGGAGAAGGGCCGAAGGGCCGAAAGGTTGACGGGCCGCGGCGCGGCATCCGGCGGGTCAGACCAGTTCCCGCTCCCAGTAGTCATAGCCGGCCGCCGCGATCACGGCGGGCCGGTGGCTGGCGACATCCATGCCGCCCTCCCGCGCCCGCTCGATCGTCAGCGCGTCGCTGAAATCCAGCGACGGGTCTTCCTGCCAGCGGGCGAGCGCCGCCAGCACCGCGGTCTTGCCGGGCATCCGGAACCCGGCGTGGCCGACGATCACCCGCATCCGCTCCGCCGTCTCCCGCCGCCGCAGCCCGTAGTGCCGCGGGGAGGAGAGCGCGATCACGGTTTCCGAGATCGCCGCGTCGGTCGCGGTCAGGATCATCTCGCCCGCGTCCATGCTGCGGAGGAGGCGCGCCGCCTCCTCGTAGGCCGGCCGCACCTCGGGCTTGTGCGGCCCGACCAACGCCCGCAGGATGATGCCCGAGTCGATCATCATGGTGCGCATCCGCTGGCGCTCCTTGAACGATGCTGGCGGGATCGGCTCCCGCCGGCACGGACTCCCGGGCGCGTGCGCGCCAGGACCCGGGACCCGGGACCCGGGGCGAGGGAGGCGGCGAATCCACCGCCTCCCTCGCCAGCGATCAGGACTCGAGTTCCGCGACCCGCGCCGCCAGCGCCTGGAAGTCCGCGGCCAGCGCGTCCTTCTCGGCGGCCAGCGCGTCGTTCCGCCCCGCCAGTTCCTGGATGGCCTTGATCATCGGCGCCAGCAGTTCCTCGTAGGCCAGCGCCTTCCGGTCCTCGCCGCCGTTCACCAGACCGTCCTTGTACCCGCCGAAGTCGATCCCGGTCGCCCGGATCACGGCTTCCACTTCCTGCGCCAGCAGCCCGTGGTGGAACCGCTCCCCCTTCTTCGTCCCGTCCGACCGCAGGTTCGCCAGCTTGCCCTCGCGCTCCCACGCCGCGAACGCCTTCGCGTACGCCGACCGCTCTTCCGCGCTCGCGTCCGCCGACGGCATCGCCGGCGCCGTCGCCCGGTAGCTCTCCCGGAAGTCCATCCGGTAGTCCACCGGCCGCAGCGCCCGCACGAACTCCAGGCCCAGCACCGTGTCCCGGATGTCCGCCTTGTCCCGCATGTCCGACACCACGACGACCGGGTTGTCCACCTTCACCGTCGTCGCGCCGGTTCCCAGCTTGATCACGTCGGATTCGGACGTCTGCGCGTCCTTGCCGATCGCCACCGAGTTCGCGCCGCCGGTCAGCACCTTCGCGTCCGTGCCCAGCGCCGTGCCGAAGTTCGCGTTCACCTGCGTCCGCGCGCCGAACGCCGCGCCGTAGCTCGCGTCAACCGCCGAACTCACGCCGAACGCGACCGAGTAGTCCTTCCCTTCGGTGATCGCCGCCTGGTACCCGACGCCGGTGTTGAACTGCCCAGTCACCACGTCCAGCAGCGCCTGGTACCCGACCGCGACGTTGTTCCCGCCGGTCGTGTTGCTGCCCAGCGCCGAGAACCCGAGCGCCGCGTTGTTGCTCCCGCTCGTGTTGGCCTTCAGCGCATTTTTGCCGTACGCCGCGTTGAACCCGCCGTTCGTGTTGAAGCGCAGCGCATCGAACCCGAACCCGCTGTTGCTCTGCC
>JBJTKE010000244.1:0-11630 GCA_046096285.1 Chloroflexota bacterium | reverse complement strand
CGTTGTTGCTCCCGCTCGTGTTGGCCTTCAGCGCATTTTTGCCGTACGCCGCGTTGAACCCGCCGTTCGTGTTGAAGCGCAGCGCATCGAACCCGAACCCGCTGTTGCTCTGCCCGGTCGTGATCGCCGCGCCCGCGCTCTTCCCGAACCAGGTGTTGTCCAGGTTGTCCGCGCTGATTCGCGCCAGTTCGTTGTTGTTGTTGTCCCGCAGCAGCAGCAGCGGCGCAGACTGCGAGTTCACGCCCTTGAAGATCGCCGCCGGGTCCCCCGCCGTCGACGGCGAGAAGGTCTTGTCCTTCACCACCTGCGCCCCGGTGGTGGTGACGTAGGTGCCGTCCAGGTTCGGCGCGGACAGCGTCCGCTGCGTGTTGTCCGGGATCGCCGACAGGTCGAAGACCAGTTCCTTCCCGGTCGGCGACACGATCTTGAAGTCGGAGGCGTTGACCACGTTCGGGCCGGCCGGGCCGGTCAGGCCGCGCGCGCCGGTCGCGCCTTGCGCCCCGGAGGTTCCCTGCGGGCCCGTCGTTCCCGCCGTCCCGGAGGAGCCCTGCGAGCCCGTCGCGCCCTGCGCCCCGGAGGATCCCTGCGGGCCGGTCGGCCCGGTGAACGCCTCGCCGGTGCCCGCCGGGCCGGTCGGCCCCTCGGTCCCCTGCGGGCCGGTCGCGCCGCGCGGGCCGGTCGGGCCAGCGGGCTCGGAGGCTCCCCCGCGGGAGCAGACGCCCTTCGCGCAGGTCAGCCCCTTGCAGCACTGGCTCGTCGCCGTGCACGCGTTCTTCGCCAGGATGCAGCGGCACCGCTTGTTGGTGCATCGGTTCGTGCAGCAGTCGCTGTTCTTCGTGCACTTGTTGTCGGAGACCTTGCCGTTCCCGCAGGGTCCCTCGGTGCCGGGCCCGCCGGCGCCTTCATCCTCGGCGCTTGCCCCCTGGGGGGTGGTCCCGCTCTTGGTCTTGCCGGCATTCTTGCCGTTCTTCGGAGCGCCGGCGGAGGCCAGCCCCGCCGCTCCCCCGAGCGCGGCGGCGAGCATCGCGCTCAACCCCGCCCGGCGCGTGGTTCCCGCCGCGAAGGACCTCACCAGCGTATCGATCGGCTGTTCCGTCATGGTTCCGTTTCCTCCCTCTCCCGTTCTGAACGTCCCGATTCCGCCACCTGTGGGCTCTCCACCGCGGGATGCCGCCACAGCGACTGCGTGCTAACAGGCGTTATGGTACGCCAAAGTATCGTCCGCGCCGCCTCATCGCATGTCGCCACCCCCCTGTTCGAGCGCGGCGAGTCGTGCTTCCAGCGCGTCGTGCGCCGCCCGCACCTTCTCAAGTTCCGTGCCGCGTTCCCGGTCGCCCGTTTCCAACGCCTTTACGGCCCCCAGCAACTCCTGCACCGAGCGGATAAGCGGCGCGATGAACTCGGTGTAGCCGAGCGTCATCACGTCATCGCCGCCGTTGACGGCGTGGTGCTGGAAACCGCCGAAATCGATCCCCCGCTCCGACAGCACCGACGCCACTTCCTGGGCGATCAGCCCATGGTGGAAGCGGGTCCGCTTCTTCGACCCGTCATGGACGAGGTTGGCGAGTTTGCTGGCCTCCCGCCACCGCGCCATGGCCTCGGCGTGGGCGGCCCGTTCCGCGTCGCTGGCGGTGGGTCCCGGGGCCGCGGGCATCGGCGGCCGGTAGGCGTCGCGGTAGTCCCAGCGGTAGTCCACCGGCCGCAACGCGGCGATGAAGTCGAGCCCCAGTGCCGTGTCGCGAATGTCCGCCTTGTCGCGCCCGTCGGACCGGCTGCTGATTGTGCCGAAGTAGTAGGCGTTGGTGCCGTCGCTGCCCAGCACCACCTCGTTCGCCCCCGCGATCGACCCGGCGCCCAGCGCCACGCCGTTGGCGGCGGCGATCGACCGCGCGCCCAGCGCCGTGCCGTCCAGCCCGGTCACGTTCGCCGACGCGCCCACCGCCGTGGTCGAGTTGCCGGACGCCGACGCGCCGAACCCGGCCACCGTCGCCAGGCTTCCCCCGACCGTCGTGCCCGCCCCCACCGCGGTCGAGTTGTCGAAGCCCGAGCCGTCCCGGAAGGCCTGGTAGCCGAGGGCGGTGTTGGACAGCCCGCCGATGTTCGCCAGCAGCGCCTGGTAGCCCACCGCGGTGTTGTTGTAGCCCGCGGCGTTCGTTTTCAGGGACTCCGCGCCGAACGCCGTGTTCTGGCCGCCCGAGGTGGTCGCGGCCAGCGCCTGCCGCCCCACCGCCGTGTTCGACGAGGCGTTCAGGTTCCGTTCGAGCGCGCCCGCGCCCAGCGCCGTGTTGCTGCTGCCCGAGCTCGAGGTCTTCAGCGCGCTGTCGCCCACCGCGGTGTTGCTGGTGCCGCTGTTCCCCGCCCCGGCCGCGTTGCCGATGAACAGGTTCGACGCCGACCGGGTGTCGATCCGCAGCAACTCCGCCCCGCTGCTCGCGAGGAAGGTCAGCAGCGGCGCGGTCTGCCCCGAGGCCGCCCGCACCGCGGGCCCGGTGGCCCCGCCGCCGAGCAGCGTCTTGTTGGTCAGCGTCTGCACCGAGTCCGTGCCGGCGATGGTGGTGCTGGCCGCGGGCGCGGTCAGGGTCACCGTCGCGCCCGTCGCCCCCGCGCCGAGTTCGAACGCCAGTTGCTTCGACGGGTCGGCGCTGTCGGCGATCCGGAAGGCCGCTTCCGACACCACCGCCGCCGCCGCCGGCCCGGTCGGCCCGGTGACGATGCTGGCGGCCCCGGTGAATCCCTGCGGGCCTCCCACGCCCTGCGCCCCGGTGGCCCCCTGCGGGCCCTGCGGCCCGACGCCCCCCTGCGGCCCCACGCTGCCCTGCGTGCCCTGCGGCCCGGTGCTGCCCTGCGTGCCCTGCGGTCCCACGGTTCCCTGTGGACCCTGCGATCCGACCGACCCCTGCGGTCCGACCTGCCCCTGCGGTCCGACCTGCCCCTGCAGGCCTTGCGGCCCGGTCGTTCCCTGCGGCCCCCCCGCGCCCTGCACGCCCACCGGCCCGATGACGCCCTGCACGCCCACCGGCCCGGTGGGACCCTGCGGCCCGGTCACCGTGCTGGC
Source organism: Chloroflexota bacterium (assembly GCA_046096285.1). GTDB lineage: Bacteria > Chloroflexota > Chloroflexia > Thermomicrobiales > UBA6265 > CADCWF01. The sequence continues at coordinate 8,575 of JBJTKE010000244.1, read as the reverse complement.
CGCGCCGGATGCCCCGGTCGCCCCGGTCGGACCCGACCCGGAGGGCCCGGTCGGCCCGGTCTCCACGCTGGCCGCCCCGGCGGCCCCTTGCGGCCCGGCGGGACCCTGCGGCCCGGAAAGCGGGGCCGCGTTCCCGCGCACGCAGATGCGGTTGCTGCAGAACGTGCCCGCGCAGCAGTCCACGTTCGCCCGGCAGACGCCCCCCGCCGTCCGGCACTGGCAGGTTCCCTTGACGCAGTAGTTGGTGCAGCAATCGACGTTGGCGGTGCAGGTGTTGGCCTTCTTCGAACCGTCGCCGCAGGGGCCGGTGGTGCGCTTGGACGCGGGATCCGCGCTGGCCGCTCCGGCGTTCGCGCCGGTGTCCGCGTCCGCGTTGCCGCCGCCCGCCGCGCCCTTGCCGGACCCGCCGGACCCGCCGGACCCGCCGCCCCGGGCCTTGCCCGCGCCGCCCGGATCATCGCCGCCGGCGCGGCCCTTGCCGCCATCCTTGCCGTCGCCGCCGTTCGCGGCGCGGGCGCCGGCCACGATGGCCGCCGCCGCCCACATGGCCGCGAGGGAGGCGCGCACGCCCGAGCGGCGGGTGAGCCCCGCGCCCAGCGCGAATGTCGCACGATCGAACGTCGCGTCGTCCATCTCCGGCCGACTCCCCGCGGCGCGAACGGCCAGCCGTTGCGCGCTGCACTCCGCAATCGGTCCGCTCCGCGCAGCTCAGGTCGAGCCGCCCCGGCGCGTTCCGCCATCTCCCGCCGGTCTGGCGGGAGGGGAACGGCGAATGCCGCTCCCGTTCCGTCCCGGCGGCGGCGCTCGCGCGCCTTCCCAGCCTCCGGTTCGGATGGCGCGCCGCCTGCGGGGGCGCGCGCCGTTGCGGGGAGTCCGGCCCGGCTACCGCTCGAAAGCGGCCAGCCGCGCCTCAAGATCCGCGATGCGCGCGGCCGCCTCGTCATCCCGCCGCACCAGTTCCTGCACGGACCTGATGAGCGGAGCGATCAGCTCGGAATAGGCCAGAACCTTCCGGTCCTCGCCGCCGTTGACGGTCCCGTCCTGGAACCCGCCGAAGTCGATGCCCCGCTCCCGCAGGAGCGCCTCGACTTCCTGCGCGATCAGGCCGTGGTGATAGCGGGTCCGCTTCCGGGAGCCGTCGTGCCGGAGGTTGTCCAGCTTGCTCGCCTCGCTCCAGGCCGCGAACGCCGCGGCGTAGGCCGTCCGGTCCGCCTCGCTCGCATCGGCCGCGGGCTGCACCGGCGCAGGCGGGCGGTAGTCCTCCCGGAAGTCGTACCGGGAGTCCACCGGGCGCAGCGCGGTCACGAAGTCGAGCCCGAGCACCGTGTCGCGGACGTCCGCCTTGTCGCGGAGGTCCGACGGGGTGGTGACGAAGTTGTTGGCGCGCACCAGCGTGCCGCTGGTGCCGAGCTGGATCACGTCGGCGTCGCTGGTCTGCGCGTTCTTGCCGATGGCCACCGAGCCGGACCCGCCGGTCAGCACCTTGGCGTCGGTGCCGAGCGCCGTGCCGTAATCCGCCTGCACCACCGTCCGCGTGCCGAGCGACGCGCCGTAGTTCGCGTCCACCCGCGTGGAGACCCCGAAGGCGGTGGAGTAGTCGTAGCCCGCGCCGATGTTGGCCTGGAAGCCGATGCCGGTGTTGTACTGCCCGGCGCTCGCCTCGTTCAGCGACTGGTGGCCGATCGCGATGTTGCTGCCGCCGGTGGTGTTCTTCGACAGCGCATCGGCGCCGATCGCGATGTTCGTCGAACCGGAGGTGTTCACCTTCAGGGCGTTCTTGCCGGCGGCCACGTTGGATGCCCCGCTGCGGTTCGCCGCCAGCGCATCCGCCCCGAACGCCACGTTCGACGCCCCGGTCGTGATCGCCGCCCCGGAATTGCGGCCCACCCACAGGTTGTCCAGCGTGTCGGCGCTGATCCGCGCCAGTTCGGTGTTGCCGCTGTCCCGCAACACCACCAGCGGCGCAGACTGCAGGCTCACCCCCCGGAACACCACCGCCGGATCGGCCGCCGTCGCGGACTGGAACGCCTTGTCGCGGATCGTCTGGGCCCCGGTCGTCGTCACCAGCGTGCCGTCGGCGTTGGGCACCGTGAAGGTGCGGGTCGCGTTGTTGGCCACCAGCGACAGGTCGAACTTCATCACCCGCCCGGTCGGCGAGGTGATCAGGAACGTGCTCGCGTCCACCGGGCCGGAGATGCTGCCGGACGGCCCCTGCGCCCCCTGCGTTCCCTGCGGCCCCGCCGTGCCGGTCTGCCCCGCGGCGCCCTGCGCTCCGGTGGCGCCCTGCGTTCCCGCCGCGCCCTGCGCGCCCGTTGCCCCCTGCGGCCCGGACGCTCCGGTCTGCCCCGCGTTCCCCTGCGGCCCCGGCACGCCCTGCGCGCCCGTCGCCCCCTGCGACCCGGACGCCCCGGTCTGTCCCGAGTTCCCCTGCGGCCCCGGCACGCCCTGGGAGCCAGCCGCGCCCGTCGCGCCCTGCGGACCATTGCCGCCCTGCGCACCTGGCTGCCCCTGCGGCCCGTTGCCGCCCTGCGGCCCGGTCGGCCCGGTGTTGCCGCCGCCCGGCCCGGTCGGGCCCTGCGGCCCGGCCTGTCCCGGTGCGCCATTGGCGCCCTGCGGCCCGGTCTGCCCGGGCGCGCCATCGGCGCCCTGCGGCCCGGCTGGCCCCTGCGGCCCGCTGCTGCCCCGGTTGGGGCGCCCGTTGTCCTCCGGGGCCTTGTTGCGGATGCAGATGTTGCTGCTGCACGTCAGCCCGTTGCAGCACTGCGATCCATCCCGGCACACGCCGCCGAGCTGGCTGCAGCGGCACCGGCTGTTGATGCACCGGTTGGTGCAGCAGTCGGCGTCCTTGCCGCAGGTGTTGTCCCGCGCGTCGCCGGTGCCGCACGGCCCCTGCGCCGACGGCCCGCCGCTGGCGTCCGCCGCCGCCTTCCCCTTCGCGTTGGTCCCGGATTTCGCGGCGCCGGTTCCGGCCCGCTTGCCGCCGCCTGCCCCGCCGCCGCCGGGCGCGGCCGCGCCTGCCGCCGCGATGGCCGCAATCATCCCGGCCAGCGCCGCGCGGACTCCGCCGCGTCGGCTCAGCCCGGCGCCCAGCGCCCCGGTGATTCGGTCGAACGTGCCCTCGTCCATCGAGCGCTCCCTTGCCCCCTCGTGTCCCGGCATGTCCTCTCGAACGCCCCGGGACCGGTTCGCCATTCTTCGCCGACGCCACAAGACGCACCGGCGGCCGCAGGCGAACCTCCGGTCAAGTGTACCGATTTTCCGCCATCGCTGGCAAGTGGCCCGTTTGCCGCGCCCATCTCGCCGCATCCGCGTACGTACGCGGGGTCCGGCTCGACGCCAGCGGGGCCTTCCAGGCGGCGGGAATCACTTCGATGCGCATACGTACGCGCCCGTTTCGCCTCCCGCGCCTCGCTGTCGCCATCATCGTGGTGCATGTTCGGTTCATTCGGTGATAGTGGCGATTCGGTTCGTTTCGCGCAGGCGTTTCCACGGATTCCTCTCCGGAGATTCCGTTGGCACATCGCAGCCGCGGACCACGCCGCCGCGGGACCGCGTCCATTGTGGAACGCGCCCGCCGTCGCCGCGGTTACGGCCCTGTTGCATCGGCCATGCCGCCATGCCGCCATGCCGCCCGTTGGGCGCACCCCCGCGGTGGTAGCATCCGCCCGCCGCCCGCGCGGGCGGCCCGCCGCGCGCGCGGCCTCCCCGGCGCCAGGAGCGCGCTATGCACCGAAGCTGGTTGCTCGCGGGCGTCGCGCTGGCCGTCCCGGTGGGCGTCGCCGCCGGTCTGGCGAGCGCGGCCTTCCTCGCCGCACTTGCCGCCGTCACCGCCTACCGCGAGTCCCACGGCTGGCTCATCTTCCTGCTCCCGGCGGCGGGCGCGCTGATGGCCTGGGCCTACGCCACCGTCGGCCGTTCCGCCGCTGGCGGCAACAACCTCATCCTCGACCAGATCCACGGCGGCCGCGACGACCTCGTGCCGCTCCGCATGTTCCCGCTCATCCTCGCCTCCACCCTGCTCACCCACCTCGTCGGCGGCTCCGCCGGCCGGGAGGGCACCGCCGTCCAGATGGGCGGGGCCATCGCCGCCGCCGCCGGCCGCCGCCTCGGCCTCACCGCCGAGCACCTCCGGGTTCTCCTCATGTGCGGCGTCTCCGGCGGCTTCGCCGGGGTCTTCGGCACGCCCCTCGCCGGGGCCGTCTTCGGCATGGAAGTCCTCGCCCTCGGCGGCTTCCGCTACGGCGCCATGCTCCCCTGCCTCGCCGCCGCCGTCTCCGCCGATCTCACCGTGCGCCTGCTCGGCATCCCCCACGCCCACTACGCGATCGCCACCCCGGCGCCCCCGGCGGGCATCGCGCCGGTCCTGCTGGTGGCCGTCGCGGGCGTCGCCTTCGGCCTGTGCAGCGCGCTCTTCATCGAATCCGTGGCGCTGGTCGAGCGGATGGCCCGCCGCTTCGCCCCCGACCCGGTGCGGCGGGCGGCCCTCGGCGGGGCCGCGGTGCTGGCGCTCACCCTCGCCCTCGGCACCCGCGCCTACAACGGCCTCAGCCTGCCCCTGCTCGCCTCCACCTTCGACGGCGGCGCGGTTCCGGCCCTCGCCTTCCTCTTCAAGCTCATCCTCACCGCGGTCACCCTCGGCGTCGGCTTCAAGGGCGGCGAGGTGACCCCCCTCTTCGTCATCGGCGCCACCCTCGGGGTCACGCTCGCCGCCTTCATCCCGCTCGAACCCGATTTCCTCGCCGCCCTCGGCTTCATCGCCGTCTTCGCCGCCGCCGCCAACGCCCCGGTCGCCTGCGTCATCATGGGCGCGGAACTGTTCGGCAACGGCGCCATTCTCTACGGCGGCATCGCCGTCTTCGTCGCCTACACCGTCTCCGGCCACCGCGGCATCTACCACGCCCAGCGCATCCTCGCGCCCAAGTTCGGCCCCGGGCGCGACGGCCTCGCCGGCGCAGCCCTCCGCGACCTCCGCGAGCGGCCCGAGCGGCCCGAGCGGTAGCCTGCACCTGATCCCGGCTGCCACCCCCAACCCGTCGACCGGCGCATGTGATGTGGCCAGCCTGCCGGCGCGAGCGATGCCGGCAGGTGATGTTGGCGAAGCGGTCCAGGGCATGACCGGTCATGGCCAAGCGGCCCTTCGCGAAGCCGGCGCGGCCCGTGGCCGCGCCGGCTTCCCGAGGCTGGACGACCTCCGGCGCTAGAACACGCACCCGGCCGCGATCGTCGAACTGCCGGATTCCGGCACGGTCGCGCACTGGAAGCCGGACGTCGACGTGTTGCCGGTCACCACGCTGCCGCCGATCACGGTGAGCGTTCCAGACGTTCCGTCGAACCGTTTGCGATGGCAGATGCCGCCGGCGGCCGGGCCGTCGTTGCCGGTGATCGTGACCGTGTCGGCGATGGTGACGGAACAGGCGATCATGGCCTTCGTCTGCACCGCGATGGCCCCGCATCCCTGGCTCGTCTGCGCAGTGTTCCCGGAGATGGTCGTGGTTCCGGCGAGCGTCAGGTGGGAAGGGGCGTTGCTGCCGCTGTCGATCGAGATGGCGCCCCCCGCCCTGGAGCTGCGGCCGATATTGCCGGAGAACAGGCAATCGGTGAGCGTGGCGTTCGTGCCCGTCAGCGACAGCGCCCCTGTGGAGCTGGAATTTCATCGGCCCCGCCAGCCACACCGGTGGCAACGGCATCGACGCCACCAGCGGCGCGGCGCCCGGCAACGACAACGAAAACGGCAACGGCAACGGTCACGCCAGCCCCGGCGCGCTCCGCGACGCCCTGCTGACCATCCGCGAGCGCCAGGTGCTCGACGGATTCCGCGCAGGCCTCTCCAACAAGGAGATCGGCTAGCGCTACGCCATCTCGTCCTACACCGTGACCCGCCACGCCGGGGGCATCTACCGCAAACTCGGCGTGTCCGGCCGCGCCTCCGCCATCGAGGAGGCCCGCCGCCTTGGCATCGCTCCGCTGGCCGCCGCCGCGGACGATCCGGCATCCACCCACGCTCCGGCCAACCGGGCCGCGGCACGGCGCGGGCGGCGGGAATGATCCCGCCGCCCGCCCGCCCTCGCGGCCTTGCCCGATGCTGGCCGCTCCGGTCAGTCCGCCGCGGCCCGGTAGGGCGCGGGCAGTTCATCCGGGCCGTCCGCGCCCATGCCCCAGTGGGCGCGCGGCTCCTCGGTGAGGACGACCCAGGTCATCCTGCGAATCTTCTCGCCCTTGATCCGGACCAGCGTCTCGGTGAACTGCTCGATCACCTGCCGCTTTTCCTCGTCGCTGAACACATCGTCGATCAGGGCCACCTGGACCAACGGCATGGCCTGTCCCCCTGTCCCCTACGCCTCGTCGCGGATGTGGGCCTTCACCGCGGCCACCAGGGCGTCATCCACGGTCAGCCCGTGATCCTCGGCCGCGTGCTTCGCCGCGATCGCCAGGATTTCCTCCTCGGTCTCCGCCCGGACCACCGCCGGGCACCCCGGAACCAGATCTCCGCACGCCAGTTTCTTCATGGTCCGCTCCTCGCTCACGTCGTGCGCCCGCATGGCGCCGGCTACCGCTGCTGATCGACCTCCATCATTGCCCGCACCTGCTCCGCATTGAGCTCGAGGTCGTGCGCCTCCCGAGCGTGGCGCTGCACCTCGTCGATCAGCCGCGCGTCGTCCGCGCCGCGAAGATCGAGCCCGCACGCGCAGCGAACGATCCACGTCACCCGTTCAGTCATCACCTGCTCCTGTCCGGTTGCGATTCACGTGTGCGGGAATGATGGCTGCTCACCCATCATGACCGAAGCCGGTTGCAAAATCCTTGCAGCGCGCTGACGGTCAGACGCGAACGTGGCGGGCTTCGGGCGCCTCGCCGCGAACGGCGCCGACGCGCCGGCATCGCGCCGTCGTCCAACGCCGCTGCCGGCAGGCCGCGCATCACAGGCCACCCGATTCAACCGGGCCAACCGATCCAATCGGGCCGGGAATCGCGTGTGTGCATTGCCTGAAAAGCCCCGCCGCCTTGCGGTCACGGCGCAAGGTCCAGCAGGAGATCAGCAGGATTGCTCGGCCAGTCCGAACTCGGCGGCCGCCCGCATCCCGGACGCGGCCCCTGCCTGTGCCGCCTGCTCCAGTTGCCACGCCCGCACCCGGGGGAAGGCGTAGTCGCAGGTGGCGTCCTGCGCTGCCGCGGGCGGCGGCACCGGTTCAACCGCGAGCGGCGGCAGCAACAACGACGCGGTTACCGCAGTACCGGCGAGGATGGCGCGGCGGATCGGCAGCGCGCGCATGATTGGACGCATTCCAGATCTCCTTCCCCGGTCCCGTTCGGCAGGCGAACCCGCCAGCCAGCGACAGCACGGAGCAGGCCGCTCCCGACATCGCCCGCGGGGACGCCGGAACTTCGCACCACGACGATCGAACCCGCGGGAACGCCGAACCAACCATCTCACCCGTTCTGTCCGCATCAACCCTCGGCGCCGTGCGCTTCAGCGCTGCAGAAATGATGGCCTCTCACCCATCATGTCCAGAGCCGGTTGCAAAATCCTTGCAACGCGCTGACGGACAGGTGCGGACATGGCGGGCATCGGGCGCCTCGGCGCCACCCTGCGAATCCAGGTCTGCGGCGCCCCGGCCATCGTCTCCGGCGATCTCGCGGTGCGCGAGGCCGACCTCGCCTCCCGCCAGGGCCGCCGGGTCTGGGCCGCGCTCGTCCTCGGCCGCCGCGGCCCCGTCTCCCGCGACGCCCTCGCCTGGGCCGTCTGGGGCGACGACGAACCCGAGGCCGCCGCCGCCACCCTCAACGCCCTCGTCAGCAGGCTGCGCAAGGCCACCGCCCCCATCGCCCTGCGCCATCCCGGCTTCGCCCTGCGCGGCGAGACCGGCCGCTACCAGTTGCTGTTGCCGGCCGATGCCTTCATCGACTGGGAGCGCGCCCGCGACGCCATTCACGAGGCCGACCGCCTCGCCTTCCAGGGCGATCCCTCCGCCGCCCTCGCCGAGGCGAGGGTGGCGATGGAAATCGCCGCCCGCGGCTTCCTCCCCGGCGAGGACGGCCCCTGGGCCTCCGGCAGACGCCAGGAACTCGCCGACATCCGGGCGCGCGCCATCGAGCGCACCATCGACGGCGACCTCGCCCGCGGCAGGCCCGACCTTGCCCTCATCGAGGCCCGCCAGGCGATCGCCCTCGATCCCCTCCGCGAATCCGGCTGGGGCGGCGCCATGCTCGCCGCCGCCGCCGCGGGCGACGCCGGCCTGGCCGCGCGCCTGTTCGCCGAGTGCCGCCAGACCCTGCGCCGCCACGCCGGCATCGAGCCATCGCCCGAAACGGCCGCCGTCTGGCGCCGCATCGCCGGGCGGCCCGGCCCACCCGGCCAGCCTGGCCCACCCGGCCCACCGGACCTGCCCGGACGGGAATCGCGCGTCAGCCCCGCGTGACCATCCCGGCCACGCCCCGCACGATGCGCCATTGGCCGCGCCAGCGCGAAACGGCCGCCGTCAGCCGCTGCTGGCTGACGGCGGCCGTGGCCCAAACCCCCGCGCGGCGGGTCGCGCCGGGGGTTGGGCGGGGCCGTCTCCGGATCAGTATCAGAACG
>JBJTKE010000243.1:0-4859 GCA_046096285.1 Chloroflexota bacterium | reverse complement strand
CCTGACACCCGCCCGCCCGTATCGGGCGGGCGGGTGTCAGGCGGGCGCCACGCTCCACGCCGCAGCGACGGGCGAGCAACTCGGGCCAGGGCGAGGGCCCAGTGGCCGTTGCAGGCGCGGCATTGGCGCGATAGCATCCCGATCTGACGCAACGCCATGCATCTCGCCGCTCCGTCCGGCCGAGGTTCCGCCATGGACCGCCACCCCTGCCGCCCCGGCCTTCGCGACTGGACCGCCACCGTCATCGAGGCCGTCTTCGCGCTCTGGCTGCTGCTGCTGGCGCTCGCCGCTCCGTGGGGCAGCGGCGCAGCGGCGGGGCTGATCACGCTGGCGATCACCGGCGGCATTTCGCTGGCGATCTACCGGCGGGCCGTGGACCCGCTCCTCGACCGGTTCCTGTTCGGGGGCCGCCGCCGCTGCCTCGATCCGTTCCGCCGGGCCGCGCCACGCCTTCCGTTCTCCGGCGCGCACCGGGACCCGGAATGGGCCGCCATCGCCAGCGTCCCGTGGATGCCGCTTGACGACTACTACCGCTCCGACCCGTGGCGCCAGCGGCGCAGGCTCAAACTGGCCGAGGCAGGCCACCGCTGCCAGCGCTGCGGCGCGGGGTCGATGCTGCAAGTCCACCACCGCACCTACCGGCGCGCAGGCCGGGAGCGGCGGTCGGATCTGGTCGTGCTCTGTTGCACGTGCCACGGCCGGGAGCATCGCCGCGACCTGTGCGCATACAGCCGCTGACCGCGCGGGCGGCCGTCCCCCGCCGCCCGGCTCCGGCAGCCGTCGGCCTTCCCCGCAATGGGCCGACGTACCGGAATGGCTGTTGCGCACTGGTTACCTCTGCCAGATACTCTTGCAGCAATGGCGAGTGACCCATCGAGGATGCGACGGGGCCGCCGCGCTTCCCGCTCGCGCCGTGATCCGCGGCCACCGGCGGGAGTCTGACGGACCCGCGATGCGCCGGAGCGGGTCGGCCCCGGCCCGCCGCTCCCGGCAGGATGCGGTCCGCCAGCCGGAACCCGCGGGCAGAAACCCGCGCAGGGGCGGCCCGTGGCCGTCCGCACCCGCGGTTTGCCGCACAGTGGAGGGCTGTCGCAACCATGCATGACCGGAACACCGCAGATGCCGACGAAACCGCCGATGCCGCAGGCGCGGGCCCCGCGAACCGGCCCGGGCTCGATCGCCGCCGCCTGATCGCCGGCGCGGCCGGTGTGCTGCTGCCAGCCGCGCCTCTGCTGCTGCTTCCGGGGGAATCCGACGCCGGAAGGAACCGCCGCCGCCGCCGGAACCAGCGAACCCCCTGCGGCCGTGCCGCCGCGCCCGCGGGGACGGCGTTGGCCGACATTGCCGCAACCGAGCCGCGCCCCCGGTCCGCGCTGCCCGCGAGACCGCCGCAATCCGCCGGGGTCAACTCCGTGCTGATCAAACTGATCAACCACTCGGGGTACGACTGGGACGTGGAGTGCACGGCGCCGCCCGGAAGGTCGGGAAAGAGCAGCCTCGCGAATGGCGGGGAATCCGGCTGGAATCCGGGGTTGCGACGCCTCGATTTCAACACCTCGATTGGGTGCGTCTTCGAGTTCTCGGCCGCATGCGGGCGCAAGCACGCCTACCATCTCTACGTCGAGAATCCCTACTTCGGCCGCCCGGATGCAACGCTGAACAACTGGTTGAATGGCGAACAGATCCGCGACGAATCCTTCTCCGAGGGCCAGGTGAGCGTGACCAATTACCACGGGTTCGAGTTCATCGTTCACCGCTGGAGCGACGGGCAGGAAACCTTTGACGGCAAGACGTCGACGTTCAAGCGGTTCATCCTCCGGGTCCGCCAGCCGTGACCGGGGGCTGCCGGCAGGTGGCCCGGGCATGAGGCGCGAGCACGGCCGGGTTCCCGACGCACGGTTGCCCGTTGCCGCGTTGGCTCGGCGGCGATGCGTCTCCGCGCGCCCGCGACCCGGTTCGTTCTCCGCGCCGGTCCCGGCACTGCCCCGGCGGCGGCATCCGGTGGCACATCACCCCGGACCGCATTCGACGCCAACCCGGCCCGGCGCCGGGACCCAGTGAGGAGAGCTTCGACCATGACGGCAGAACATCCGGACCAGTCCCACGCAGGAATCGCCCCCGTTGCCGAAGCCGAAGCAGGCGCAGGTCCGGTTGACCGACGGCGGTTGGTCCTGACCGCGGCCGGGTTGCTGCTGCCGGCCGCGCCCGTCATCCTGCTGCCAGGCGCGGCGGAAGGCGGCCGCAATCGCCGCCGAGGGCGCAAACGCCGCAACCATCGCCCGGTCGGCGGGTGGCTTGCCGACGATACCGTCGTAAACCTGATCAACCAGACCGGCGCAGAGTGGGACGTGACGCTCAAGACCAGTTTCAGCTTCGAGACCGCCTACTCCTCCCGTCTCGGCTCCGGCCGCGAGTCCGGCTGGAATCCGGGTGTCCCGGTCGACGAATTCGGCGGCGCCGTCGAGGTCTGGTTCTCCTGGCCGGAAAGCGGCGGCGCCGTCAACCACCGGTTTCACCTGACCGCCAGGAACCCCGAAGTCGGGACGCCGTGGATCACCCTGTACGCCGCCGGGAACGGCAAGCGATGGATCATCTTCGACCAGGACCTGAGCGCCGGCCAATCGGCCCAGAAGACCCACGAGGGACTGAAGGTGATCGTCCACCGCTGGAGCAACGGGAAGGAGACCATCGGCGGCGAAACCGAGAGCTACTGCCGGTTCGTCGTGCGGGTTCACCACGCCTGACCCGGCGTCCCTGCGATCGGCCGCCCATCGTCCGGGTCAGGAAGGAGCGACGCAATGGCTGCCGATTCCGCCCATGGCCGCCGGGCTTCGAGGATGCCAGCGCTCGCGCCGCCGCCGGGGCGCCGGCCGTTCATCGACGCCGCCGGATCGCCCCTCCCGGCGCAAGCGTTGCCGGCGGCCCCCGGTAAGGCGGAACGGCGCGGAGCGCGCCCGCCCGCGGGACGGCCTCCGGGTGGGGAGCGTCCGCGGCGCATGACCCCGCCCGCCCGCGCGCGGCGCGGATGCACCCGGTGTGATCAGGTCAGGTTCGTCCGCCCATCAGCAACGCGAGTAGGAGCACAGCAATATGGACCACAGCGATCACGAATCGCCCGGTCGTGACGATCCGGCTTCCCGCCCGTCGGACCGCCGCCGGTTCATCCTCACGGCGGCCGGACTGCTGGTTCCCGCCGCCGGCCTGGCCTCGATCGACGACGCCGAGGCGGGCCGCGCCCGGCGGCGCCGCCAGCGTCGCCGCCGGAGACGGCATGGCAACCAGCCGCCTCCGGTCGGCGGTATGGTCACCGACGACGTGCTGGTCAACCTGATCAACCAGACGCCAGCCCGCTGGAAGGTGCAAACCTGGGTCGGGGTCAAGGCCAATGTTGGACGAAGCCATACGACGCTGGACCCCCAACGGGAATCAGGATGGAACCCCGGAGTGGAGGACTGGACCTTCGGCGGGAACATCAAGACGTACTTCACATGGGATGGCCCGACCGAGGGCGGTTCCCACGAGTTCCACTTCGAGGCGCACAATCCGCTGTTCGGCAAGCCCTACGCGACGCTCCGGCATGGAAGCACGATGATCTTCAGTGAGCGCGGGTTCGCGGAAGGCGAAACCGTAACGAGCTTCTCCAGAGGCGTTGAGTACAGCGTGCAACGCTGGAGCGACGGCGACGAAACCTTCGGCGGCCATACCGAGGAGTATTGCCGCTGGGTCGTGCTGATGCGGTCGTGAGGCCCACGCGTCACCGGTGCGCCGCCGTCCGTCCGCGGCCGCGTCGAGGTTGGATGGTGAGAGGAAGGATGAACGATGCGCAGGTTCGATGATGATGACTCCCCGCAGCCGATGGAGGCGGGCGCCCGGCTCTCGGACCGGAGAAGGTTCATCGCCACCGCGGCTGGATTGCTGGTTCCCGCCGCGGCTGGCCTCGCGTCGATCGGGGACGCCGAGGCGGGCCGCGGCCGGGATCGCCGCCGCCGCCGGCGCAACGGGAATCAACCGCCCCCCGTTGGCGGGATGTTCGCCGATGACGTCCTGGTCAAACTGATCAACCAGACGCCGGAGCGCTGGGATGTCTGGACCAAGACCTATGCCACCCGGAACCTCCGGCCAGGTCCCTGGAGTTCGGTCGACCCGGGGATGGAATCGGCGTGGAACTCGGGCGTCTCCGACCACCTGTTTGGCATCTGGACAGATATCCACATCGAGTTCCGTGCGCTCCCGGGTACAGCATACACATATATACACAGCATTGGGTTCAGGGCCACGAATCCCGAAGTCGGCACACCCTACGCGACGTTCAACGATCAGCACAAGACGGTGTTCTCCGAACGCAAATTCGGCGAAAACGAGCGCGTCGAGGGCGTCCACCATGGCATTCACTACACCGTGCATCGCTGGAGCGACGGCGACGAGACCTTCAACGGCCATACTGAGGAATACTGCCGTTGGGTGGTCGTCGTTCGCTACGCCTGACCTCGCCGGACTCACGGCGGCTCGCTGATGAAGCCCACATGCCGGCGCCCGGGGACTGTTCCCCGGGCGCCGTGGTTTCTCCCCTGCGCCGGTTCCGGTCAGGCGCAGCTGCCGTCCACGCCGCAGGAACCGGAGCAGCACTGGTCCGAGAGCGTGCAGCCGCGGCCGGCGGGGCGGCACTCCCGCTCGCCCGAGGCGCCCGCCGAAGCGCTGCCGGTGTCGCCGGTTGGCGCGTCGGTGGCGGTGTCTGTGCCGGCGTCGGCGCTCTCGGTGGCTCCGCCCGCGGCATCCGCCGGATCGTTGCTGTTGCTGGCGCTGGTGTCGAGGGTGACGTCGGTTGGCTCGGTGCCGGGGTCGGCGGCGGGGGCCGCGGG
>JBJTKE010000242.1:0-7864 GCA_046096285.1 Chloroflexota bacterium | reverse complement strand
GTCATGTGCCTGACCGGCGTGGACTACTTCTCCACCCTCGGCTACCAGCCCGGCATCGCCGCGCTCGCGGCCGGGCTGCTCTCGCCGCTGGCCACGCTCGTGCTGGTGCTGCTCACCCTCTTCGGCGCGCTGCCTGTCTACCGCCGCGTCGCGCGGGAGAGCCCCAACGGCGAGGGCTCGATCGCCATGCTTGAGCGGCTGCTCACCTGGTGGAAGGGCAAGTTGTTCGTGCTGGTGCTGCTCGGCTTCGTCGCCACCGACTTCATCATCACCATCACCCTCTCCGCCGCCGACGCCACCGCCCACGTCATGGAAAACCCGTTCGTGCCAGCAGCGGTGCAGGGGCATCAGGTGGGGGTGACCCTGGCGCTCATCGGCATCCTGGCCGCGGTGTTCCTGAAAGGGTTCAAGGAGGCCATCGGGCTGGCGGTGGCGCTGGTCGCGGTCTACCTCGTGCTGAATCTCGTGGTGGTGGCGGTCGGCATCGAGCACATCGCCGCGAACCCCGCCGTGCTGGCCAACTGGCGCGACGGACTGTTCGCGGCCCATGGCAACGTGCTGGCGATGATCGGCATCTCGCTGGTTCTCTTCCCCCAGCTTGCGCTCGGCCTGTCCGGGTTCGAGACCGGCGTCGCCGTGATGCCGCTGGTCAAGGGCGCTCCCACCGACACCGCGGCGAACCCCGCCGGCCGCATCCGCGATACCGGGAAACTGTTGACCTGGGCCGCGGTGCTGATGAGCATCTACCTGATCGCGAGCTCGGTCGTCACCACCGTGCTGATTCCCCACCAGGAATTCGAAGAGGGCGGCAAGGCCTTCGGCCGCGCCCTCGCCTTCCTCGCCCACGAGTTCCTCGGCGACGCCTTCGGCACCGTCTACGATGTCAGCACCATTCTCATCCTGTGGTTCGCCGGCGCATCGGCGTTGGCCGGGCTGCTCAACATCGTCCCCCGCTACCTGCCACGCTACGGCATGGCCCCGGACTGGACGCGGGCCACCCGCCCGTTGGTGCTGGTCTTTTCCGCGGTCGCCTTCGCCGTGACCATCATCTTCCAGGCGAACGTGGAATCGCAGGGGGGCGCCTATGCCACCGGCGTGCTGGTGCTGATCACCTCGGCCTCGGTGGCGGTCACCCTCGCCGCCCGCAAGGCGGGCCAGCGCTGGCTGACCGTCGGCTTCGGCATCATCGCCGCCGTCTTCGCCTACACCACCATCGTCAACGTCGTGGAGCGGCCGGACGGGGTGAAGATCGCCTCCTTCTTCATCGCGGCCATCGTCGTGGTCTCCTTCATCTCCCGAGCCCTCCGCTCCACCGAACTCCGGGCCGACGAGGTGCGGTTCGACGCCGCCGCCGGACAGTTCATCCGCGACGCGGCCGAATCCGGGCCGCTGCGGCTGATCGCCAACCACCCGGACGAGCGCACCTCCCGCGAGTACCTGCTCAAGGAAAGCGAGGAGCGCGAGGCGAACCACATCCCCTTCGGCGATCCGGTGCTCTTCCTCGAGGTCGAAATCCGGGACGCCTCCGATTTCGCCGGCCTGGTGATGGTCCGGGGCGAGGAAATCAGCGGCTTCCGGGTGCTCCGGGTCGAGGCCGCCTCCGTTCCCAACGCCATCGCCGCCGTGTTGCTGGCCGTGCGCGACCGCACCGGCCGCAGGCCCCACGCCTACTTCGGCTGGACCGAGGGCAACCCGCTCAAGTACCTCTCCCGCTTCGTCCTCTTCGGAGAGGGCGACATCGCCCCGATGACCCGCGAAATCCTGCGCAAGGCCGAGCCCCGCAGCGGCCTCCGGCCCGCCATCCACGTCGGCTGACCGCGCCCCCGGATCGACAGCCGCCGCCGCCAGCGGTATCATGCTTGTCTAGACAAGCGCGATCCGCTCCGGGAGTCCTCCCGCCGTGGCAGCCGCACCCCAACCCAGCCGAACCGCCGCCGCCCGCAGGCCGGTCTACCTCCGGATCGCCGACGACCTGCGCCGCGACATCGCCGAGGGCCGGCTCGCCCCAGGCGCTCCCCTCCCCACCGAACAGGACCTGATCGAGCGCTACGGCGTCTCCCGCGGCACGGTCCGCCAGGCCCGTTCCATCCTCCGCGCGGAGGGCGCGGTCGGCGGATCGCAGGGCCGCGTCTTCTCGGTGCGCGGCGAGCACCTCACCCAGCCCCTCGGCGAACTCATCTCCTTCACCCGCTGGACCGAGCGCCTCGGCCGGACGCCCGGCGCGCAGGTGCTCCACTTCGGCCCGGAGCCGGCCTCCCCCGCTGCCGCCGCCGCGCTCGACGACGCCCCCGGCGTGCTGGTCATTCGCCTCGAGCGCATCCGCACCCTCGATGGCCTGCCGGTGATGATCGAGCGGACTGTCTTCCCGGCGGCCATCGGGACGCTGCTGGAGGGGGTCGACCTCGCGCACGGCAGCGTCTACGCCGCCCTCGCCGATCGCGGCGTCGTCGTCGCCACCGCCCGCCACCGCATCGCCGCCATCGCCGCGGGCGCCGCCGACGCCGCCCTGCTCGATCTGCCGGAAGGCGCTCCCCTGCTGCGGGTCGAGCGCCACGGCTACGACCACGACCGCCGCCCGCTGGAATGGTCCTTCGACGACTACCGCGGCGACCGTGCCGACTTCGCGATCGAGAACAGCGCCGCCGCGCCCGTGCTTGCCCGGCGGCTTGGAGAAGGAGAGGCCTGATGCCCTACGCCCGTTCCGCCGACACCGCCCGCGAGTGGGCGGCCAACCGCGCCATCGACGTCTGGCTGTTCTTCGCCGGCGACCTGCCCGCCCGGGCGCTCATCGACGCCACCCCGTCGTTCCGCGAGCTCCGCGCCGACGGCTGCCAGGTCGGCGTCATCGCTGGCGGCGAAATCCGCCCGACCGACGACGAACTGGCTGTCATCGACTTCGGAATGGACTCCAACCCGGCCCCCCTGCCGTGGGGCATCTTCACCGGCATGTCCATGGCGGGGGTCGCCGATGTCCGCAAGGTCGGCATCATCGCCGCGTCACCGGATGCGGTGCGTGCCGGCGCGGCGGCGGGATGCGGCGCGCTGGTCGCCCTCGCCATGCCCGGGCAGTCGCGCTCCGCGCTCGTCCTCGCCGAGCCGGATCACATCGTCGAACCGGCCCGGCTCGGGGACCTGTACGCCTCCCGCTACGGCTCCGGCCGCCTGAACCGCCAGCTCGTCCTGCTCAATCCCGGCCCCAGCGTCACCACCGACCGGGTCCATCGCGCCATCGGCGGCCCGGACATGTGCCACCGCGAGCCGGAGTACAGCGAACTGCTGGACCGCGTGCGCGCCAAACTCCTGAAGATCGCCGGCGTCGGCGACGACTGGGCGATGGCGATGCTGGCCGGCAGCGGCACCTCCGCGCTGGAGGCGATGGTGCTCTCCTCGGTCCGCCCCGGCCGCACGTTGCTGGTGTGCCGCAACGGCACCTACGGCGACCGCGCCGCCCTCATCGCCGAGCGGGCGGGCATCCCGGTGGTGGCCGTCCGCGCCGACGACCTGACCCCGATCGACCCCGCCGCCGTCGAAGCGGCCCTCGCCGCCGACCCCGCCAGCGACGCCGTCTTCGTCGTCCACCACGAGACGACCACCGGCCTGCTCAATCCGGTCCACGCCATCGCTGCCGCCGCGAAACGGCACGGCGCGGTCGTCGCCGTGGACGCCATCAGTTCCTTCGGCGCGGAGGACCTGCCGCTGGAGGGCGCGGGCATCGACATGGTGGCGTCGACCTCCAACAAGTGCCTGCACGGCCTCCCCGGCGCGGCTTTCGTGCTGATCTCGCCCGCCGGGCAGGCCCGCATCGCCGAGGTGCCGCCGCGCACCCTCTATTTCGACCTGATGGGCTACCTCAAGGCGCAGCAGAAGCGGACGGTCCCCTTCACCCCCGCCATTCCCGCCGTCTACGGGCTCGACGCCGCGCTCGACGAACTCCTCGACGAGGGACTCGCCGCCCGGCAGATGCTCTACGAGTCCCGCATGGCCGCGCTGGACCGGGCGATGGGCGCTCTCGGCTACGAGGCCCGCGTCGCCCCGGAGCATCGCTCCGCCTGCGTTCGCAGTTTCCCGCTGCCGGAGGGCTTTACCTACGACGTGCTCCACGACCGGCTCCGCGAGCGCGGCTACGTCATCTACGCCGGGCTCGGCGACGCCGCGAAAACCACCTTCCGCGTCTGCGCGCTCGGCGCGATGACCGTCGAGGCGATGGAGGGCTTCGTCGCCGCTCTTTCCGAAGTGCTCTCGCCGACCGCGGCATCGTGCTGAGGGCTTGTGGGCTTGTGGGCTTGTAGGCTTGTGGGCTTATAGGCTCATGGCTTGTGGATTGCCCGTGCCGGGAGCGCCCGGCACACGGCCGCCCGAAAGGCTACGAAGCCCACAAGCTCACAAGCCCACAAGCCACAAGCCACAAGCCACAAGCCGCAAGCCACAAGCCACAAGCCGCAAGCCACCCGGAGGAGCATCCCGTGCAACCTGATGCGAACGACACGCTGATCATCAACGCGCGACCGTACCGGCTGCCGCGGCGGCCGACGGTCGCGATCACCATCGACGGCTGCGATCCGCGGTTCATCGACGACGCCCTCGCCCGCGGGCTGATGCCGCGGCTGGCCGAGATGCTCCGCTCCGGCGGCAGCTACGGCATCGGTCTCGGGCAGATGCCCAGCTTCACCAATACCAACAACATGTCCATCGTGACCGGCGGGCCGCCCATCGTGCATGGCCTGCCCGGCAACCACTACCTGGCCCCCAGCGGCGAGGAGGTGCAACTCTCCGACCCGGCCTTCCTCCGCGCTCCATCGATCCACGCGGAACTCCAGCGCGCCGGGAAGAAGGTGCTGCTGGTGACGGCCAAGGACAAGTTGCGCCGCCTGCTGGCCAACGGCGACGTCCCCGCCACCAGCGCCGAGAAGGCCCACGAGCATGCCCTCCCCGCCTACGGGGTCGACGACATCCTCGCCCTCGTCGGCCGCAAGAACCCCGGCCCCTACGAGTGGGACATGAGCCACTACGGCATCGAGATCGGCATCGCGGTCTCGAAGCAAGCCGGGTTGATGGACCTGATGTACCTCTCCACCACCGACTTCGTGCAGCACGCCGAAGGGCCGGGGGGCCAGATGTCCGACCGCTACCTGCGCCGCTTCGACGAACTGCTGGGCTACCTGCTGGACCTCGGCTACGTCGTCGGCATGGTCGCGGACCACGGCATGAACGACAAGCACCATGCCGATGGCTCGCCGCGCGTCCACTACCTCGAGGACGTGCTGGCCGCCGCCGGCGTCACCGACGCGCACGTCATCCTGCCGATCACCGACCCCTACGTCGTCCACCACGGCGCGCTCGGCTCCTTCGCCTGGGTCCACGTCCCCGGGGATCAGATCGAGACGGCGCGGCAGGCCATCGCCGACCTCGACGGCATCGAGGAAGTGTTCACCCGCGCCGAGAGCGCCGCCATCTACCAGCACCCGGCCGACCGCATCGGCGATCTCTCGGTGGCCTCGGACGCCCGGACGGCCCTGGGCAAGTCGGCCGCCAAGCACGATCTCTCGGTGCTGGCCGGGCCGCTGCGCTCGCACGGCGGCCGCCACGAGCAGATCGTGCCGATCATCGTCTCCCACCCGCTCGCCCCGGAGTACGCCGACCAACTCAGGATCGGCGCGAAGAACAGCGACATCCACCACCTGCTCTTGAACGGAGTCAACTGATGAGCGCCACCGAGACCCGCTTCGACCTTCCGCTGCTGATCGAGGGGAAGGAGGTCCGCACCCGGGACGTCCTCGAGGTCCGCTACCCCTACACCGGCGAGGTCATCGGCAGCGTGCCGAAACTGACCCGCGATGAGGTCTGGGCCCTGCTCGACCGCATGGCCGAGCGCTCGTTCGCCCTCACCCGCCACGAGCGGGCGACGATCCTGAACCGCATCGCGGACGGTCTCGAGGCCGGGGCGAGAGACTTCGCCCGCCTCATCACCCTCGAATCCGGCCTGTGCATGAAGGACACGCAGTACGAACTGCGCCGCGCCCAGGACGTCTTCCGCTTCGCCGCGATGGAGGCCCTGCGCGACGACGGCCAGGTCTTCGCCTGCGACACCTCGGCCAACGGCAAGAACCGCCGCGCCTACACCATGAAGGTGCCGTTGCGGCTGGTCGGCGCGATCACCCCCTTCAACCACCCGCTCAACCAGGTGGCCCACAAGGTCGCCCCGAGCATCGCCACCAACAACGTGATGGTGCTCAAGCCATCAGGACGCACCCCGCTCGCCGCCCTGCGCCTCGCGCAGGTGATGGCGGAGGCGGGCCTGCCCGAGGGCATGGTCACGTTCGTCACCGGCGACGCCGAGCAGGTCGGGCCACCGCTCTGGCTGCACCCGGCGGTGGAACTGGTCTCCCTCACCGGGGGCACGCCGATCGGCAAGCGGATCGCCGCCGAGATGGGCTACAAGCGCGCCATCCTCGAACTGGGCGGCAACGACCCGCTGATCGTGCTCAAGGACGCCGACCTCGATGAGGCAGTCAATCTCGCCCTCTACGGCGCGTTCAAGAACTCCGGACAGCGCTGCACCGCCGTCAAGCGCATCATCGTCGAGGAACCGCTGGGCGACGCCTTCGCCGCCAAACTCGCCGCCGCCGCCCCCACCCTCACGGTGGGCGACCCGATGGACAGCAGCACCGACATCGGCACCGTCATCTCCGAGGCCGACGCGGCCGATTTCGAGCGGCGGATGAACGACGCCATCGCGGCTGGAGCCAAACTCCTCTACGGCGGCCAGCGGAACGGCGCGCAGATCGTCCCGGCGGTGCTCGACCACGTGCGGCCGGAGATGGAGATCGTCGCCTGCGAAACGTTCGGCCCGTATGCGCCGATCATCCGGGTCGGCAGCCTCGACGAGGCCATCGAGGTCGCCAACCGGCAGGATTTCGGCCTCTCCAGCGGTGTGGTCACCAACAATCTGAAGGCGATCAACCGCTGCATCCGCGAACTGCGGGTCGGCAGCGTGAACATCCGCGAGGTTCCCGGCGACCGCACCGAACTCACCCCCTGCGGCGGCACGAAGGACAGCGGCCTCGGCGTCAAGGAGGGCGTCATCGAGTCCATGCGCGCGATGACCTTCACCAAGCTGTACACGCTGCCCTGGGACTGATGACGGGGGGGTACCGGGTGCCGGGTATTGGGTGCCGGGTGCCGGGTATTGGGTACCCGGTGCCGGGTATCGGGCATCGGGCGTCCCGCGATGGGAATCAGGCGGCTGGTGTCAGTGGCGGAATCAGTGCCCATCGACAGGCGCGTGCAGCGCCCCGATACTCCCGGTACCCGGTGCCTGGTGCCCGACACCCGGCACCCGATGCCCGTCACCCGACACCCGACACCCGACACCCGACACCCGTTACCCGATACCTGACACCCGCTACCCGATACCCGATACCCCAAAGGAGCACCCGTGAACGAGCAGGACCGCAACAAGGAAGCCGTGCGGAAGTTCTTCCGCGAGATCTGGTGCGAGCATGACGAGTCGGCGATCGACCGCTACATCGCGGCCGACGCCGCCGGCAACGACGCCACCTTCGGCATCGGCCGCGAATCATTCCGCAAGCAGTGGAAGAAATGGCTGATCGGCTTCCCCGATCTCTGCCTCTCGGTGGAGGAACTGGTTGCCGAGGGCGACACCGTCGTCTCGCGGTGGACCCTGACCGGCATGAGCCTCGATCACCTCAAGGATGGCGTGGTCGTCGCGGGCTGCGACGGCTGGGACAGCCTCGGCTTCCGCCAGCAAATCGGGATGGTTCCGCCCGACCCCGAGGAGTGATCCGCAAGGCCCCGGCGTCATGGCGACGCACGACCTGATCGTCATCGGCGCCGGGGCCGTCGG
>JBJTKE010000241.1:0-2286 GCA_046096285.1 Chloroflexota bacterium | reverse complement strand
CCACCACCGGCCTGCGCTACCCCGCCTTCCACACCCCCGCGCTCTGCTCGCCCACCCGCGCCGCCCTCCTGACCGGCCGCAACCATCACTCCGTCGGCAGCGGCGTCATCGAGGAGATCGCCAGCGGCTATCCCGGCTACAGCGGACTCATCCCCCGCAGCGCCGCCACCATCGGCCAACTCCTCCACTTCAACGGCTACGCCACCGGCTGGTGGGGCAAGAACCACAACATCCCCGACACCCAGACCTCCACCTCCGGCCCCTTCGACCACTGGCCCACCTCGCTCGGCTTCGACTACTTCTACGGCTTCATCGGCGGCGAGTGCGACCAGTTCTATCCCCCGCTCTACCGCGGCACCACCCCGGTCGAGGCCCCCACCACCCCGGAGCAGGGCTACCAGCTCACCACCGACCTCACCGACGACTGCATCGCCTGGATCCGGTCCCGCACCGCCATCTCCCCCAACGAGCCCTTCTTCGCCTACTTCTCGCCCGGCGCCGCCCACGCCCCCCACCAGCCACCGCTCGACTGGCGCGGCCGCCATCAGGGCATGTTCGACATGGGCTGGGACGAGTATCGCGAGCAGGCCTTCCAGCGCCAGCTCGATCTCGGCGTGATCCCGGCGGGCACCCAGCTCACCGCCCGCCCCGAGCAGATCCCGGCCTGGGACGACTCCACCGCCGACGAGCAGCGCCTCTACAGCAGGCTCGCCGAGAACTACGCCGACTTCCTCGGCCACGCCGACTACTCCGTCGGCCGCCTCATCGACGCCATCGAGGCGCTCGGCATCCGCGACAACACCCTCATCTTCTACATCCTCGGCGACAACGGCAGCAGCGCCGAGGGCGGCACCTCCGGCACCATCAACGACATGATGACCCTCACCGGCATCAATCCCCCGGTCGAGCAGGTCCTCCCGTTCATCGACGAGATCGGCCTTCCCGGCACCAGCCCCCACTACCCCATCGGCTGGGCCTGGGCCGGAGACGCGCCCTACAAGTGGACCAAGCAGGTCGCGTCCCACTTCGGCGGCACCCGCAACCCGATGGTGGTCTCCTGGCCGGCGAAGATCGACGACGCCGGGGCCATGCGCTGGCAGTTCCATCACATCATCGACATCCTGCCGACCATTCTCGAAGCCGCCGGCATCGCCCAGCCCGGGATGGTCAACGGCATCGCCCAGAAGCCCATCGAGGGCACGAGCCTCGCCTACACCTTCGAGGCCGCCAACGCCGACGCTCCCACCCGCCACACCACCCAGTACTTCGAGATCATGGGCAACCGGGCCATCTACAGCGACGGCTGGGTCGCGGCCTGCTTCCACGGCCGCACGCCGTGGGAGACCGGCACCAATCCCGACTTCGAGGATGACGTCTGGGAGTTGTACGACCTTTCCAGCGACTGGTCGCAGGCCAACGACCTGGCCGCCAGCAACCCGAAGAAACTCCGCGAACTCCAGGACCTGTTCCTGATCGAGGCCGCCAGGCACCAGGTCTTCCCGCTCGACGACCGCGGCGTCGAGCGCGCCGCCGACGCCTCGCTCCGGACCGGCTTCTTCACCGGCCGCGACCGCATCACCCTCTACGACGGCATGATCCGCCTGCCCGAGGGCAGCGCGCCGAAGCTGAACAACGTCCACCACGCCATGACCGTCACGGCGACCCTGCCCGACGCCGGCGCGGAGGGCGTGCTGGTCGCGCTCGGCGGCGACTCCGCCGGGTTCACCCTCTACGTCAAGGATCAGCGTCTCGTCTACGAATACAACTGGTTCAACTTCGCCCGCTACAAGGTCGTCTCCACCGACCCGCTCCCGGCCGGCGAGGTCACCCTCGGCTTCGAATTCGTGCCGGAGGCCCCGTCGCTCGGCAGCCCCGCCGATCTGACGCTCACCGTCAACGGCGCGCCGGCCGGCACCGGCAAGATCGAGCGGCAGGTGACCGCCCGCTTCAGCACCGAGTCCCTCGACGTCGGCCAGGACTGCATGTCGCCGGTCAGCAAGGAGTACGGCCCGGCCCGCTTCTTCCCCTTCACCGGGGCCATCGAGTCGGTCGAGATCGACTTCCCGAAGGGGCAGGCCACGCTTTCGCCCGAGGAGCGGTACCGTATCGCCATCGGGCTGGCCTAGCGCCGCGCCTGCCGCCGTGTTTCCCACCCCGTCTCCCTCAGGAGGTCACCCATGAACCCCGAGCCCACGACAACCGCACCAGCGCAGCCTGCGCCGGGACCGCGTGAGACGCTGGCCCCGCTCGGCCGCCGCAGCCTGCTCAAGGGCGCCGCGGCGGCCC
>JBJTKE010000240.1:0-5570 GCA_046096285.1 Chloroflexota bacterium | reverse complement strand
TCGCCGCGCTCGCCGCCGGTTCCTGGACCTTCCCCGGCGATGTGCTGACACGCGCCGCGGCACCCGCGCAGGGGGAGTACTGGCTGGTTGCGCCAGCCGCCTCGCCACCGGGGCCGTTCGCGGTGGTGGCGGAGATCGCGGTCGATCCCCCGGCGGAGACGGCCTGCGGCGCGTCCTACGGCCTGGTCGTCAACGCCCAGGCCGTCGTTTGGGGAGCGGGCATCGCGTTTCCCTGCGGCGAGGGCGGAGAACCGGTGGCGCGCATCAGCGACATCGCCAACCCCGCCGACGGCTACGCCGCCGACCGGGTGATCCGCCAGAAACCGGCCGGGATCGACCCGGCGGGATGGCACACCCTGCGGCTCGAGGTGCGCGGCAACGACCTGCGCCTGTTCATCGACGGCGAGATCGCGCTCAAGGCCGAGGACCCGCTCCTGTGGGACGCCGACGCCTCGCCGCCCCTGTCGGTCGGCCTCTGGAGCGACGGCCTGCAGACGCAGGTGCGCCGCCTCTCGATCTACCCGATCGATCCCGCCGCGCGGCTCATCCCCTGAGCCGCGCGCCCTCCGGGTCCCAGCGCGGCTCGGTTTGCACCGTCGCGCCGTGGCGGCGCCCGAAGTACTCGATCTCCGCCGCCGTGCCCGGCGCGCTGGCAGAGGTGGGCAGGTAGGACCAGGCCAGGCTCTGCCCGACGCTGTACCCGAATCCGGCGCTTGTCACGTAGCCGGCGCGAACGCCCTCCACGAAGACCGGTTCCTTGCCCATGACGACCACCGCCGGATCGTCCAGCGCGAGGCAGCACAGGCGCGCGTCCTGCCGCCGGCCGGCGGCCGCGAGGAAGGCCTCCCGCCCGATGAACTCGCCCTTGGCGGGCTTGACGGCCCACTCCAGCCCGGCCTCGGGGGGTGTCCGCTCGGTGTCCATGTCCGCGCCCCAAAGGCGGTAGCCCTTCTCCAGCCGCAGCGTATCGAAGGCGGCGCGGCCGGCGGCGATGATCCCGTCCTCCTGCCCCGCCTCCCAGAGCAGCGACCACAGCCGCTCCCCGTATTCCGGCGGGCAGTAGAGTTCCCAGCCGAGTTCGCCGACGTAGCTGACCCGCATCGCGATGACCGGCGCCTCGCCGATCTCCCGGTGGCGCATCGTGTAGTAGGGGAATGCCGCGTCGGACCAGTCGTCCCGGCTGGCGCGCTCAACCACGCGCCGCGCCAGCGGGCCCCAGAGGCCGACGCAGCACAGCGCCGAGGTCACGTCCCGCACCTGCACCGTCGGGTCGCTGGCCGCGAAGCGGCGGAGCCTGACGACATCCAGCATGCCGTTTGCGCCGATCTGGAAGCGGTCCTCGGCCAACCGCGCCACCGTGACGTCGGAGCGGATCGTGCCGCGGTGGTCCAGCATCAGGGCGTAGGTGACGCTTCCCGGCTTGCGGGCCACCTTGCCGCTGCACATCCGCTCCAGGAAGGCCGCCGCTCCGGCCCCGGAGACCTCGATCTTCGGCAGGGCGCTCATGTCGAACAGCGCGACGCCCTCGCGGACCGCCTGATGCTCGGCCCCGGCGATGGGCGACCAGAAGCGGCCGTTCCACCCCTGCCGGGGGGCCACCGGGAAACGCTCCAGCAGCGGCGAATTTGCGCCGTACCACCGGGCGAGCTCCCACCCGCGGGACTCGAAAAAGACCGCGCCGAGTTCGCGCTGCGGCTGCCTGAATGGCGTGGTCCGCAGCGGGCGCGGCTCCTCCATCGGCTGCAGCGGGTGGATGACGTCGTAGATCTCCCGGTACTGCTGCGCCCCCCGGGCCCTGATGTAGGCGCGGGTCGTGGCGTGCGGCTCGAAGCGGTTGATGTCGCACTCCCGCAGGTCCTCGCTGGCGCGGCCCTCGGTCAGCAGTTCGGCGGCGGCCCGGGCCGCCCCGGCGGAGTGGGTGATCCAGATCGCCATCGCGCTCCAGAACCCCCGCAGTTCGGCGCTTTCGCCCAGCAGCGGCATCCCGTCCGGGGTGAAGGAGAACATGCCGTTCAGGGCCTCGCCCTCGGCCGCAAGCCGCAGGAAGGGCAACAGGCGGCGGGCGTCTTCCCACGCCTGCGCGAAGGTCTCCCGGTTGAACGGGTTGGATGCCGGCATGTCGTCCGGCGAGCCGTGCGGCCGAATCTCCTCGGCCTCCACCGGCGCCGGCTCATGCTGGTAGGAGCCCACCGCGAAGTGGTCGTCCCGGTGCCTGAAGTAGAGGTCGCGGTCCTGGTGGCGAAGCACGGGCCAGACGGCCTCCCGCTCGGCGGCGGCGAACTCCGGCATCGGCTTCGTCCAGAGGAACTGGTGCTCAACCGGCATCAGCGGCACCGGAACACCGGCCATCCGCCCGATCTTCGGACCCCAGATGCCGGCGCAGACCAGCACCTTGTCGGTCGCGATCACCCCGTCCGGGGTCACCACCCCGGTCACCCGCCCGCCCGCCTGCTGGATGCCGGTGACCGGCGTCCGGTCCCGCACCTCCACCGCGCCGCCGCAGGCCCGGATCATCGCCTCGGCGGCGCGGACCGGCTTGGCGATCCCGTCGCTCGGGACCCAGTAGGCCCCGAGGATGGCCTCCGGGTCGAGGACCGGCCGTTTTTCTGCCGCCTGCGACGGGGTCAGCAGGTCGGCTCCGGCGACGCCCCAGGCCCGCGCCCACCCGAGTTTGCGCCGCAGATCCTCCATCCGGGCGGGCGTCTCGGCGACCTCGAGACCGCCGACGCCGTACCAGCAGGGTTGCCCGTCGAACTCCCGCCCGGCGAGGTGGGCGACCGTCTCCTTCGCGAATCCGGTCAGCACCTTGCTGCCGGAGGTCTGGAAGACGATGCCGGGCGCGTGCGAACTCGAGCCGCCCGTCTTCGGGAACGGCCCCTGCTCCAGCACCACGATGTCGGTCCAACCCCGGCGGACCAGGTGCCAGGCGGCGGTCGATCCCACGATCCCCGCGCCCACGATCACCAGCGACGCCCTGTCCCGCATGATCCGCTCCCAGCCTGCGGCCGTTCCCGCGCCGGTCCCGTTCCCGGCGCCGGTCGCGCCCCGGAAAGCCTACACCCCCGGGGAACGCAAAACCGCCACGCCCCGGCGGACCGGGAACGGGGCGGCAGCCAACGCCCGAGCGCCTCAGACGCGGGCCGGATCCACCGTCTCCTGCGCGGCGCGGACCGAGGCGTTCACGCCGGCGGCCGCATCGTCGAGCGCGGCGACGGGGTTCTTCGCGGCATCACCGGCGTCGCCGGTCAGGCCGGTCTCGGCCTCGGACTTGAACTCGCGCACGCCCTGCCCGAGCGACTTCGCCACCCCCGGCAGTTTGCCCGCGCCGAAAATGATCAAGACGATGACCAGCACGATCACCAGTTCCTGCCAGCCCAGACCTGCCATGCCCTGTACTCCTCGATTCCTTCGCGAAACCCCGCGCTCGTCCTCGCCCCGTGGGGATGCGCGCCGCTCCCCATCCGCGCGAACCATACACCCCCGCGAAAAATCCCCGCGATCCCGTACACTCGCCGGCATGGATGAGCTTGTTCTCGCGTACGAACGCGCCCGTCTCGCCGCGCGGCCGCGGCAATGGCTCCCGTGTCTCGCCATCGTCGCGGTGGCTTTCGTCCTCGCGCTGGCCCGCGGCCCCCACACCGGGTTCAACCCCGACGAGAGCCGCTGGATCAGCCGCGCCCACTACCTTTCCGCGCTGGGCGACCCCTTCGGTCCGGTCTGGCAGGACTCCTACCGCACCCGCGGCCAGCCCCCGGTCGGTTCCTACGTCACCGGCCTCGGGCTGGTGCTGCAGGGCCGCGACCTCGACACCAACAGCCCCTGGAACTTCACCTGGCACGGCGACGCGGGCTGGCAGAAGAACATCGCCCGCGGCAACATGCCGGATCCCGACGACCTCGCGGCCGCCCGCCGCTTCTCGGCCATGCTGATCGCGCTCTCCGCCGGCTGCGTCTGGGCCATCGGCCGCCACGTCACCACCGCCGCCGGAGCCGCCGTTGGCGGTCTCGCCTACGCCGTGCATCCGTTCCCCGCCTATCTCGGGTCGATCGCCACCTCCGACGCCTCCTTCACCCTGCTCGTCGCGCTGGCCGCGCTCTGCGCCGCGCGGCTGGCGGCCCGTCCCACCCTGCTGCGGGGTCTCGCGCTCGGGATCGCGCTCGGCCTCGGCGCGGGCAACAAGCTGAGCCCGTTGCTGGCGTCCGTGCCGCTTGGCGCGCTCGGCTGCTGGCTGCTGCTGACGGACCTCCGGCAGCGCCAGGCCGTTCCCCGCGACCGCCTCGGCTGGCTGCTGGCGGCGACCCCGCTGGTCACCATCGCGGTCTTTCTCGGCTGCTACCCCTACTTCTGGCCGGACCCCGTCGACCGCGTCCGCAACCTCTTCGCCTTCCGGGTGCGCGAGATGCGGGCGCAGGCGACCGACTGGCCGGTGATGGCGGTGCCGACCCGGTGGGAGGCGCTGCGCCGGGTCGCCCTCAACTTCTCGGAGCGCTACTCGCTGCTCGGCGGCGCGGCGCAGGCGCTGGAACCGCTGCTGGGCAGGCGCATCGCGCCGCCGCCCCTCGAACTGTTCGCCGCGCTCGCGGGGGTCGCGGCGTGGGGCGCGGAGGCCGCCCGCCGCGGGCCGCGCTCGCCCGCCGCGCTCGCGTTCGTCGCGCTCGGCGGGCAGGTCGCCGTCACCATCCTCGGCATGCGCTCCGAGTTCGATCGCTACCATGCGCCGATGGCAGTCATGGGCGCGGTCGCCTTCGGTGCGCTCGCGGGGGCGGTCCTGCCGCGGCTCGCCGCCCGCTTGCCGCGGCGCGCCGCCGCCGGGCATCATCCCGCCAGTCCGTAGGTCTCCGACCTCCAAGCTTTGACCGCCGCGCCGGCGCCGGAGCCAGACCGCCATGTGGATCGTCACCAGCCAGCACTGGCCGACGCTGGTCAACCTCGACCGGGTCGCCCATATCCGCTACCAGCAGATTTCCAAGGCGGACCCGCGCATCCGCATCCTCGCCCACGCCTGGGAACAGGAGATCGTGCTGGCCGAGGCCCTCGACGGCGACCACGCCCAGGCCATCGTCCGCCTCATCGCCGAGGCGCTCGCGGAGGGCCGCGAGATGCTGGACCTGAACGAGGCCGGCCCGGCCACGCGCTGACCCCGGGCCGCTGGCCGGGAATCCATCGGTCCTGTTCCGGGTGGTATAGTGTACGGACACTATGTTCGTTCACTTCCCGGAGGTGGCCGCATGAACCGCTTGCTGGCAGGCGCGCTCGGGATCGCGTTCTCGCTCTCCCTCGCCGTCGCCCACGACTCCGTCCGCGCCCAGGATTCCTCCATCACCATCAGCGCCGATGGCGCATCGTCGGGCGCCGCCACCGGCGCGGACGCCGACAACAACGGCGGCCAGATCATCCTCGGCGACATCTCCAGTTTGCCGCCGGGGACCGTCATCGACATCAGCAATCGCGGCGGCAAACTGGAGATGTCGCCGAGGATGATCTGGCCGCCGTTGTTGTCGGCGTCCGCGCCGGTGGCGGCGCCCGACGATGCGCCATCGGCGCTGATGGTGATGGAGGAATCCTGGGCG
>JBJTKE010000239.1:0-3005 GCA_046096285.1 Chloroflexota bacterium | reverse complement strand
TCCCCCACCTACACCCACGATCTCGCGGCCGCCACCCGGGCACTCATGGAGCGGGACGCGGCGGGCCTGTTCAACCTGACGAGTGGCGGCGAGTGCTCGTGGCACGAGTTCGCGAGCGCCACGCTGGAACTGGCCGGCATTGATGTCGAAATCGAGCCGACCGCCACCGTCCAGCAGCCGGGCAAGGCGGTACGGCCGTCCTACTCCGCCATGGATTCAGTGCGCCTCGCCGACTACGGCGTGGCGCCCCTCCGGCCGTGGCGCGAGGCGCTCGGCCACTACCTCGAAGCCAAGGGCATCATCGGCGCCTGAGGCGCGCGGGCGGATGGCGTCCCTTCGGCGCCGCCCTGCCGGGAGGAACCTGCGGGTGAAAATCACCGGAACCGGGCAGTTGGCGATTCCCGCCGTCAAGACCGTGGCCTTCGCCCGGTTCGGCGATCACCGCGGGTATTTCACCGAGCATTTCCGTCAGTCCGACTTCGACAGCGCGGCCGTCCCCTTCCTGAACGGGCTGCGTTTCGTGCAGGCCAACGAGAGCTTCAGCCGCGCGGGCGTCATCCGCGGGCTGCATTTCCAGTGGAATCCGTTCATGGGCAAGCTTGTGCGGACCGTGCGCGGGCGCATGATCGACGTCGTCATGGACATCCGGCTCGGCTCGCCGACCTACGGCAAGGTCGTCGCCCTCGACATGCCCAGCCGCGGCGACGAGGCGCAGGGCGAGTGGATCTGGGTCCCGCCCGGTTTCGCCCACGGCAACACCTTCACCGAGGATACCGTCATAGAGTACTTCTGCTCGGGCGAGTACAGCCCCGGCTGCGAGGCGGGCATCTCCCCGCTTGCCCCGGACCTTGACTGGTCGGTCTGCGATCCCGCCCTCCGCTCCCTCTTCCTCGAGGCGGCAGCGTCCCCGCTGATCAGCGACAAGGACCGCGACGGGTTGACGCTCGCCCAGTGGACCGCCGACGAGCGCTCGCGCAACTTCCGGTACGAGGATCTTTCCACCAATGACTGACGCCACCCCGGGCCAGACGGCTGCCACCCCGGGAGAACTCCCGCCGCCGCGCCCCAAGCGCGTCTGCTCCGTCATCATCCCGGTGCACAACAAGGCATCGCTGACCCGCCAGTGCCTCAATACCCTGCTCGGCGAGCGCGACTCCCTCGTGCAGCGCGAGATCATCGTCGTCGATGACGGCTCCTCCGACCTCACCCCGGAGTTGCTGCGGGCCTACGACCGCCAGGTCGCCGTGGTGCGCAACGAGACCGCGCAGGGCTTCGCCGGCGCCTGCAATGCGGGTGCGGCCATCGCCACCGGCGATTTCCTCGTCTTCCTCAACAACGACACCATCCCCCAGCCGCGCTGGCTCGACGCGATGGTGGACGACATCGAGGACCGGCCGAAGTGCGCGATGGTCGGCAGCAAATTGCTCTTCCCCAACGACACCATTCAGCACGCGGGCGTCGTCTTCGGCCTCGACCGCTATCCGCACCACATTTACGCCGGCTTCCCCGCCGATCACCCCGCGACCTGCGTTTCCCGCCGCCTGCCCGCGGTCACCGCCGCCTGCTGCCTCGTGCGGCGGGAGGTCTGGGTCGAGATGGCCGGGTTCGACCGGGCCTTCCTCAACGGTTGGGAGGACGTCGATCTCTGCCTGCGGATGGGGCTCGCCGGGTACGAAATCCACTACTGCGCGGACAGCGTCGTCTACCACTTCGAATCCACCTCGCGCGACCTGCGGGCGCCCCGCGAGAAGGAGAACCGCAAACTCTTCGCTGACCGCTGGCGGCCCATCGTCCGCCCGGACGATTTCCGCTACTACTACGACGACGGCCTGCTGCAGGTGGTCTACCCCTCGCGCTATCCCATGCAGGTGACGGTCGATCCCCGCCTCGCCATCATGCGGGTGGGCGAGAACGAGCGACAGTCAGACCTGCTGCTGTTCGAGCGCTCGCGGCAGGCCGCGATCCTGCTGCGCAACAACATCGTGCTCAACGTGCGCGTTCAGGAGGCGGAACTGCGGGCGCAGGCCGCCGAGGCCCGCGCGGTCGCCGCCGAGTCGCGTGCGGCGGGCGCGCCCCCCGCCGAGGGGGATGCCGCGCAGACCGCCGGCGTGCCGGTTTCCACCGGCGGCCAGCAACCGATCCTCGGGCGCGTCGAGAGCCCGCCACGCGATCCCGGGTTGGTCACCGACCAGATGCTGCCCATCGCGGGCTGGGCGCTTTCGATGTCCGGCATTCTCGGCGTCGAAACCTACGTCGACGGCATCCGCACCGGCACCATCGAGTACGGTGAGGAGCGCTCCGACGTTTCCGCCCTCTACCCCGGATTCCCGGACAGCGCCCGTCCCGGCTTCGTCGGCGCCATTCCCACCAGCGAGTTCCCCAGCGGCGAACACGAACTCGAGATCCGGATCATCGGGCGCGACGGCAAACTCGCCCGCATCGGCACCCGCTTCGAGATCGACGCCACCGCCTTCCAGGAAGGCCGGGTCATCATGCGCTGCGACCGGCCCGCCCCGAACGTCGTGATTTCTCCGCGCGAGCGGCTTTCCGTCGCGGGCTGGGCCATCGCGCCGACCGGCATCACCTCGGTTGCCGCCTTCCTCGACGACGCGCCACTGGCCGGACTCTCCTACGGCGCGCAGCGGCCCGACGTGGCCCGCTCCTATCCCTTCTATCCCGAGGTCGACCACTCCGGGTTCGTCGCCACCTTCCAGGTCGACGGCCACGAGCCCGGCGAGCACACCCTCCGCATCGAGGCCGTTGCCGGCGACGGCAAGACCGGCGTCATGACTATCCCGTTCGTGCTCGATGTCAGCGCGCCGGACATCGGCGAGGTTCCCCACCTCACCGAGAAGTACCCGGCATGGCTCGAGCGCAACGAACCATCGGCGGACGGGCTCGCGGCGCTTGCCGCCACCGTTCGGGCCAGCACCGTGCTGCCGGCATTCGATCTCGTGGCGCCGATCACCGGCGGCACGCCCGCGGGGCTGCAACCCTTTTTCGAC
>JBJTKE010000238.1:0-1956 GCA_046096285.1 Chloroflexota bacterium | reverse complement strand
GGGATCAGCCCGGGAAGATCGTGGCCCAGTCGTCCTTCATGCTGACCACGGTCCAGCCGCGCGCGACAGCCTCGTCCCAGGCCGCGTCGAGGCGGCCGACGTGGCCCTCGCGATCGTAGGCGAACTCGCGGGCGGCATCGTCGTGATGGACCAGGATCATGAGGCGGGAGCCGTCGCCCGCCGCCGTGTACTCCAGCATCTGCCTGTCGCCATCGGAGTTGCCGCAGGCCAGCACCGGCCGCTTGCCGATCGACTGGTAGATGTTGACCGGCTTGGCCTCCTTGTCGTTGTAGATGCCGAGCTCGGGCAGTTTCACCAGCGTCGGAGCGCCGTCGATGTCCCGAAACTCGACGGCGGTGGCGCTGCCGATGATCCGCTCCGGCGGGATGCCGTAGGCGTCCTCGGCAAAGACGCGCATGAAGTCGACGCCGCCGCCGGAGACGATCCAGGTCGCGAAGCCGTTGGCCTCCAGGTAGTCCAGCAGTTCGAGTTGCGGCTGGTAGACCGTGCCGGCGATCGGCAGCTTCAGCACCGGGTGCGTCGCCGCCCCGACCCACGCCGCGACGTTGGCGGCGTACTCGTCCACGGTCATGCCGGTGGTCGCCACCCCGAACACCGTGACGAGATCGTCCTTCGACAGCGCGGCGATGCGCTTCGGGTCGCCGGAGAGCACGCTGTCCCACGGCTCGCTGCCGCTCCACTCGGGATGCGCCGGGGCGAGACGGCGCACCTCGTCGAGCGCGAACAGGGCCTGGGTGTAGGCGGGCTGCTCGGCCCACAGGGTGCCGTCGTTGTCGAAGACGGCCACGCGGTCCTCGGCCGGCACGAAGCCCGGCCCGCCCTCGGCGGTGACGCTCGCCACGAAGCCGAGGATGGCCTGCTTCGCCGGGCCGTCGTTCCACGACGGCAACGGCACGCCCTGCGCGGCGGCGCGGCGGCTTGCGGATGTCTTCAGTTCCCGGGCGGTCATGCGATCCCTCCTGTCCCAGCCTGCCCGGCGCTCCCGGCGCAAGGATAGCCCGAACCCGGAGTCCCGGCGCATGCGCGCGCTTGCATGTGGCAATGGCGGATGCGCGGGCGGCGGTCACCGCGGCGGCGCCATCGCCGCGGCCGCGGCACGGACCATGCGGCAGTCCCGCGGCACGCGGCCATGAAACCGCCCGGACAGGATGTACGTACTACTGGCAGGAACCATTGACCGCGAGTCACCGCACCGCCGCCCGGCCCCCGCTCGACGGCCCGGCGGCGAACGAAAGGAGTCCCCACATGGAGGCGTTCATTCCCGGAGCCGCCAGCGCGCCGGTCGCGCAGACCGGCGCCGCCCCGTCGATCGAGGACGTCCTCGACGAGGCGCTGCGCCTGGCGGCGGACCACCACCGCGCGCTCGGCCAGCATCTCGGGCGCCCCGCCTACTCGCCCTCGCTGGCGGCGCTGCGGCAGAGCCCGCTCGGGCGCGATCTGCGCCTGCTGGCCGCGGCCGCCGGCGTGGCCCCCGGGGACCCGGCGAGCGCAGGCACGCTCCCGGCCGGCAACGCTCCCGCCGCCGATGTCAGCGCCGCTGCCCGCCGGGTGCGCGACCTCCTGCTCCGCCCGATGGCCGCGGACGGCTGCGAGGTTCCGGCCTGGTTCTGGGCCAGCGACCTCGGGCGGGTGATCGCCCGGGCCGAGCGCGCCGCCGCCGGCGCGGACGCCTGGCTGACCCCGGACGCCGCCGCCGCGGCGCTCGGCATCGGCGAGGCCGAAGCGCTCGAATGGGTCGCCACCGGGCTGCTTCCGTGGCTGCCGGACGAGGACGGCCGCCCGGCCATCGCCCGGGCCGCCGTCGACCGGATGCGCCTGCTCGCCGGGCGCACCGGCCCGGAGCGGCAGGACGCGATCCCCACCGCCGCCTGAACCCGGCCAGCCCGGGGGCCGGGCTGGCGCAGCACAAGACCGGCGGCTCCCGCACCCGCGGGA
>JBJTKE010000237.1:0-3247 GCA_046096285.1 Chloroflexota bacterium | reverse complement strand
CCCGCTCCCGCGCGAGGTGCGCGGGAGCGGGAGTCCGATCTCGCCGCGCTCGCCGCCGCCCTGCCGGTCATCGAGCGCGCCGCCGACGGCCTCCGCGAACGGCTCCCCGCCGCGCCGCTCCCGGCCGGCGACGGCGACCCGTGGGAGGAATCGCACGCGCCGCCCGGTCTCCGCGCGGGCGGCGGGTAACCGCCCCAATCGCCCGCACCCGCGCCCGCACCCCGCGTCGATCTCCGTCGTCCGTCAGGATCGAAAGGACCGCACCGTGACCGCTCCCGTCGTGAACCCGCAGGCCGAGCCGACCCGCCTCGACCTGCGCGACCCCAACTTCCGCGCCGACGCCTACGGCATCTTCGACACCCTGCGCGCGCAATGCCCGATGAGCAAGGTCCGCTTCGTCGCCAGCGACGACGACGAAACCGCCATCGTCAACACCCCGCGCGAACTGCTCGAGGGCGACAGCTGGCTCGTCACCCGCTTCGACGAGGGCGTCGAGGCCATGCTCGACGACCGGTTCACCGTCAGCGCCATGCGCATGATGCCGCCCGAGCACCTCGAGCAACTGCGGCTCCAGCAGGCCGACAACGAGCTCGCCCGCGCCATGAGCCGCAACCTGCTCACCCTCGATCCGCCCGACCACACCCGCCTGCGCCGCCTCGTGCAGCCCAGCTTCACCGGCCGCACCATCGCCGCGATGGACGCCCGCATCCGCCGCATCGCCGACGACCTGCTGGACGCTGCCGAGCGCGAGGCCGCCGAACGCGGCGAATCCGCGCCGGACCGCGCGATGGAACTGGTCCGCGCCTTCGCCTACCCGCTGCCGGTGACGGTCATCTCCGACCTGGTCGGCATCCCCGAGGCGGACCGCGCCCGGGCCCGCGCCTGGACCGAGAACCTGCTCCAGATCGACCGCGCCGACCCCGGGCAGCAGGCCGCCGTCCAGCAGCGCCTGGCCGAGTTCGCCGAGTATCTCAAGGACCTGTTCGAGCGCCGCCGCCGCGACCCCCGCGAGGACCTGATCAGCGAACTGGTCCGCGCCGAGGAGGATGGCGACACCCTCTCCGCCGACGAACTGCTGTCGATGGTCTTCATCGTGTATGTCGCCGGGTTCGTGACCACGGTGAACCTGATCGGCAACGTCACCGTCGGCCTCCTTTCCCACCCGGACCAGCTTGCCGCCTACCGGGCCGACCCGTCGCTGGCGCGCAACGCCGTCGAGGAGACCCTGCGCTACTGGGGTCCCGCCGAGTCCACCCTGCCGCGGATCGCGCTGGAGGACGTGGAAATCGGCGGGGTGACCATCCGCCGCGGCGAGCGGATGCGCGCCGGGCTGGCCGCGATGGACCGCGACCCCGGCAAGTTCGCCCGCCCGGAGGTCTTCGACATCACCCGGCCGGACGCCAACCGGCACGTCGCCTTCGGCAAGGGGGTGCATGTCTGCCTCGGGGCGCCGCTGGCGCGGCTGGAGGGCGAGATCGCGGTGCAGGCGCTGTTCGGCCGCTACCCGGACCTGCGGCTGGCCGTGCCCCGCGAGGAGATCCGCTGGAGCCGGGACCTGCTTCGCGGCTTCGCCGACATCCCGCTGCGCTTCTGAGCGGTGGGCGACCGCGCCAGCCAACCCCGGCGCCCCGCTCCTGCCACGGTGGGAGCGGGGTTCCTGTTCCAGGCCGGGCCGCGCAGCCGCGGTCAGGCGCGGGCGAGCCGGAGCACGTCGTCCGGGGAGAGTTCGCGGCCCTCGGCGAGCAGGGCGGCGAAGCGGTCCGCGCCGAGCGCCTCGGCCAGGAGCGCGCGGGAGTCGTCGCGGAGCCGCCCCTGCAAGGTGGTGAGGCCGAGACGGTGACGGTCGAGGTCGGCGTCGAAGGCGCCGTGGAGACGGGCGGCGAGGGCAGCCCGAACGGCGCGGTCGCCCTCCCCAAGCCGGGATTCGGCGATGGCGACGCCGAGGATGCTCCAGGCGATGAAAATGATGGCGCGGGTCCCGTGCGACCCAGCAAGCGTGGCGACGAAGTGGCCCCGCGCCTCGGCCGGGCGATCGAGCAGCAGCAGGTCGAAGCCGAGCCACGCGTCCGCCGCGCGGGCGTGGATGGCCTCGCCGCGCCGCGTCGCCCAGTCGCCGTAGGCGTGATGGAGGGGCAGGGCGGCTTCGGCGTCACCGCACTCCAGCAGCAGGTTCGCGGCGATGACCAGGCTCTGCTGCCACGACGTCCCCTGATCGAATCCGGCGAGCGCGGCGTGGGCGGCCTGGATGGGGCCGAGCAGCGCGGCGGGCTCCCGGCCGTCGAGGTCGCCGGCGAAAACATCGAGGATGGCGACGCGGCCGGCGTCCTCCGGCAGGCCGGCCGCGGCCGCGAGCGGGCGCAGGCGGGTCCCGGCCTGCTCGACGACAGGGAGGTCGGACTGCATGTAGGCGAGGTAGCCGGCGTAGAAGAGCGCCTCCATCAGCGGCACGGTGGGCGGCGCGTCCGCGCCGGCGGTGGCGGCGGCGAGGGCATCCGCGAGGGCGGCGCGGCCCTCGGCGAAGCGGCCGCGAATCTCCCAGAACTGGCTCAGCGCCGCGGCGGTGGCGAGGGCGTCCGCAGGGTCGCCGGTGGCCGGGTCGCAGGAGGCGGCGATGGCGGCGCGGACGTTGGCCAGATCGGCCTCGAGGGCGTCGAGGCCAGCCAGCGGCTCGGGACCGGCCACGATCTCCGCCTGCTGCCGCGCCCACCGGTGAAACCACGCGGCGTGGGCGCGCACGGCGGCCGGATCGCCAGCGGCGGCCAGCAGCCGCTCCCGCGCGAACATCCGCACCGGTTCCAGCATCCGGAGGCGGCCCTCCGCCGCCACCGCGGGATCGGGATCCGCCATGACCAGGTGGGCCTCCGCCAGCAGCGGCAGCCCGCCGAACAGCGCGGGTTCGCCGAGTTCGGAGGCGACCCCTGCAATGGCCCCGGGCGTGAAGCCGCCCCGGAACGCGCCGAGCACCAGCAGCAGCCGCCGGGCGGCGGCGGGCAGCAGATCGGCGGACCAGGCAATGGCGGCGTCCATCGTGGCGAAGCGGGCGGGATCGTCGCGGCGGCCGCGGGCCAGCGCGACCAGACCGGAGGTTTCGAGCAGGGTGCGGATCGCGGCGGCCGGCAGGGTGGCGCCCTGGGCGGCGGCCAGTTCGATGGCGAGGGGCAGGCCATCGACGAGGCGGACGATGGCCGCGGCGTGCTCGATGGGCGCCTCGCTGGCGGGCGCGGCGGCCGCGAAGGCGCGGTGGAAG
>JBJTKE010000236.1:0-11893 GCA_046096285.1 Chloroflexota bacterium | reverse complement strand
GATCGCTGGCGCCTACCGGTCGGCGGCGGAAGGGAGAATGATGCGGCTGCCGGAGGACCCGCTGGGAGCGCCGGAGTAGCGGCCGGCAAAGGCGCGCCGGAAATCTGGCGGACCCGGGCAGGAAGGCGAGGCAACGGCGACCGCGATGGCGGTGGCGGTGAATTGCCGATCCCAAACCCTCATCACGACATATCCCATCGATGTTTATGCTAATCACGAGCCC
This sequence comes from Chloroflexota bacterium, assembly GCA_046096285.1. GTDB lineage: Bacteria > Chloroflexota > Chloroflexia > Thermomicrobiales > UBA6265 > CADCWF01. Next base: position 11,670 of record JBJTKE010000236.1, on the reverse strand, counting down.
AAGCCGCGTCTCGCCGGCACACCCGGTTGCTCCCCGCGGGGGACGCGCCACGCCGCCAGCCTGGCCCCGCGCACGGGCTGAAATGCGGAAGCTTCCTCCATAGAAAGGCTTGCAGGCCCTCGCGGCGGGCCCGGCGGTCCGGACCCGGAGGGACCCTCATTCCCGGACGGTTTCGGGTCGGCCGGTTCCGGCCCCGGGCAGTCCGCTCCCTCGCACAGGGAGCGGGGTTGGGGTGAGGGAACATCACCACGCAGGTGCGGAGTTTCAACACTGTCCGATAAAGGGGCATCGGGTGAGGGCAGATGTCCGCCACCACCGCTTCTTGCCCCGAACCCGCCCAAGAGCCCCGCTTCCGCTGCGCCGGGGGAGGGGCTGGACCGGAAATGCGCGAGACGCACCGGGGAGGGCGCCCGGAGGCGGAAGCGGAAAAGCCGGGAGGAGGGGCTGTTCGCCACGCGCTCGCTGCCGGGATATGTCGCCGTACCCCGCGGTCGGCTGGGACGGGCCGTTCCGGCATCCCCTGCCGGGGTGTCAGGTTGCCGGACGCCGCTGCGCCGCCGGCGCCCTCGGGCCGGGCGATGCGTTGCCCTGTCCCGCCGGCGTTCCCGGCTCCGGAGGTCCCCACACCGGAATCGCCGCTGGGTTGGGCGCCGCCCGGTCGGCCCGCCTGCCCTGCGGAGACGAGAGGCCGGCGGCCGGGGGCCGGGGGCCGGGCGTTTGCCTGCACCCGGACCCAACGGCATACTCACCCCCGGGACCAGACCGACCGCCCGGAGCCAGCCGACCGGTGGATCACACGCCGACGCGCCACCCAGACGAGCCCACCGGCCCGGACGACGACCTCGCTGCCCTCATCCGGCGACGGGCGGCCGTTCCCGGGCTGCGGCCGATGGCCTGGCCGGGCCTGGCCACCGCCCGCCGCGACGAACCCCACGGACGCGCCCCGGAGATCCTCGAACCCTGCGCGATCCTCGTCGCGCAGGGGGCCATGCGCGTCTGGCTCGGCGGCACGGCGTGGTCCGGCGATCCCGGCCGCTGCCTTGTCGTGACCTCCCCGGTGCTCGTCGAGACCGAGGTGACCGCGGCCAGTCCGGAGGCGCCGTTCCTCGCGCTGCGGCTTCGGCTCGAGCCCGGAGCGATCGCCGCGCAGGCCGGAGACCCCGGCGGCGGGGCCGGGGAGCGGCGCGCCGCCGGCCGGCATGGCGGCGTCGGCGCGGCGGATGCCACCGGCGAACTGCGGGGCGCGGCGTGCCGCCTGCTGCGCGCGCTCGACGATCCGGGGCGGCGCAGGGAACTGGCCCCGGCGGCCGAGCGGGAGGCGCTCTCCCACCTGCTCGCCGGCGAGCAGGGCAGCAGGCTGCGGGCGATGATCTCGCCGGACAGCCGCGCGGCCCGGATCGCAGCGGTGCTGCGGTTCCTGCAGGCCAATTTCGACCGGCCGCTCGACGTGGCGGCGCTGGCCGGGATGGCGGGCATGAGCGGGCCGGCCTTTCACCATGCCTTCTCCGCCGAGACCGGCCTGCCGCCGCTCCAGTACCTGAAGCGGATCCGGCTGCACCGGGCGCGGCTGCTGATGTTGCGGGAGCGGCTCGAGCCGGGCGCGGCGGCGCGCCGGGTGGGCTACGCCAGTGGATCGCGGTTCAGCCAGGAGTACCGGCGGCTCTTCGGCGCCTCGCCGACGCGGGATGTGTCCGCCATGCAGATGGGAGCCACGCCGGCGGTTCCCCTGCTCGAGACGCCCCCGCCCGCCGCCGGCTGAAGGCGGCTACGCCCCGGCGGGCAGGCAGCGGTAGATGGCCATGCCATCGGAGCGGATGGCGTCGTCGAAGGCGGCGGCCGTGGCCGCGGCGGCGAAGGGGCGCGCAGTCGCGTACCGGCTCGCGGCGTAGTCCCCAGCCGGCACGTCGCGGCAGTCGTCGTAGCGGTAGAGCACGTAGGCAGCGCCGGGAACGAGCCCGGCGATCCCGACCCGCGCCCGGAGCGTCGCCGGAGCCTGGCCGGCGATAACGTTGGGCTCGCGGGCGCCGTCGAGGAGGACCCGGACCGGGAGGGCGCGGCCGGTGTCGTCGATGATGCCGGCGACGGCGCAGCCGTAGTCGATCGCGCGGGGGACGCAGAAGCGATGGCGCGCGCCATTGCCGCGCATGGAGCGGGCGTCGGGCAGGGTGGCGGCGCGGCGAACCCGCGGGCGGAGGCTGAAGTTGTCGTTGAAGACGAGGCGGTCGCCGGGGGCGTAGCGGCCGGGGCGGGCGGCATCGCAGCCGGTCGCCAGCATGATGTGGTCGTAGTCAGGGTCGTCCATGCCGCGGACGAAGCAGGAGAACAGCACCGGGTGGCCCGCGGCGAGGTGGGCGGTGGTCCAGCCGAACCAGCGCTCGAACTGGGGGGAGGGCAGGCGGCGGAAGGGGAACTCCTCGGCGGCAAACTGGAGCGCGGCGAGCACCCGGAGATCGTTGACCCCGAGCAGCACCTCGCGGCGCTGCGAGCCCAGCAGGGCGCGGCAGGCTTCCTGGGAGACATACGCCCCAAAGAGGAGCGCGGCCTGCTGGATGGAGCATTCGCCGCAATACCCGTGATGCTGGTTCCACTGCAGGCGCGGCGGAATGGGCAGCCGCACCCGTTGCGCGGTTTGCGCCGGTTGCGCCGCATTCGCCGCCCCCGGCGCCGCGGCCACGGCCACGGCCACGGTCAGGCCTGATCCGGCGGCCGCGGCGAAGAACGCCCGCCGCGACGCCTTCCGGGGTTCGGGGATGCCATTCATGCCGGTTCCGCCTCCGCCGTGTCCGCGCAGCCCGCGCCCGGCAACCATACCCCGGCGGCAAACACGCCGCCCCCCGGGACGGCGAGCGTCCCGGGGGGCGGGGTCAGGCGCGCAGGGCGCTAGCTGACGAAGGAGACGTTGTAATTGCCGCCGGAGGCGTCGGCGATGGCCGTGCCGCCGTTGAGCGACACGCCCACGCTGGTGGTGTTGGCGACGTCGCCGCCGTAGACGGCGACGGAACCGCCCTCGCCGGGGTAGCACTTGCCCCACTCGTCGCAGACCATGCCGCCCGAGGTGTCGCCGACGCCGATGGCGTTGCCGGCGTTGAACCCCGAGTTGATGTCGCCGAGCGCGGCGGCGCCGCCGCCGGCCGAGGCGTTCGCCGCCCCGCCATTGCCGGAAAGCGCGGTCTCCACGACCTGCCCGAACACGAACTCCATGATGTTGCCCTCCCGTTCCTGCGGACTCCCGGTACCCGACTCCGCCGACCCCGCGGCGGATCGAAGCCCACGGTAGCAGCCGCGCCGACGTTCGTGCAGGTTCGGACACCCCCACGACTCCCAAAAAACGAACGAACGGGTTGTACGGACGCAAATCCGGGGTGGAAGTGGGCGCCACCCGGGGCCTTCCGGGCGGCGGCGCGTCAGGCGGAAAGCCGGGAGAAGACCTCCATCAGCCGCGGCTTGCGCTCGAAGCCGATGCCCGGCGTCTGCGGCAGCCCGACGTAGCCCTGCTCCACCGGCAGGTCGTCGGCGAAGCCGCCGAAGGGCTGGAAGATGCCCGGGTAGGACTCGTTGCCGCCGAGGCCGAGGCCGGCGGCCATGTTGAGCGACATCTGGTGCCCGCCATGCGGCACGACCTGCCGCCGCGACCAGCCGAGGTCCGCCATCGCCTCCAGCGTCCGCAGGTACTCGACCAGCCCGTAGGAGAGGGCGCAGTCGAACTGGAGGATGTCGCGGTCGGGGCGCATGCCGCCGTAGCGCAGCAGGTTGCGGGCGTCCTGCATCGAGAACAGGTTCTCGCCGGTGGCGAGCGGCAGCGGATACTGCCGGGCGAGTTCGGCCTGAATCTCGTAGTCGAGGGGGTCGCCGGCCTCCTCGTACCAGCGCAGGCCGTAGGGCTCGATGGCGCGGCCGAAGGCGAGGGCGGTTTCGAGATCGAAGCGGCCGTTGACGTCCACCGCGAGGTGCTCGCCGGAGCCGACCACCGCCAGCACCGCCTCGATCCGCCGCAGGTCCTCGGCCAGCGGCGCGCCGCCGACCTTCATCTTGACGTCGGCGTAGCCCATGGCGAGGTAGGAGCGCATCTCGTCCTGCAGCGCGGAAAGATCCTTGCCGGGCTGGTAGTAGCCGCCCGCGGCGTAGACCCAGACCCGGTCCCCGGCCGCACCGCCGTTGAAGCGATCGGCCAGCAGCCGCCAAAGCGGCACGCCGGCGATCTTGGCCGCGGCGTCCCAGAGGGCCATGTCCACGGTGCCGACCGCGACCGAGCGCTCGCCGTGGCCGCCGGGCTTCTCGCCGGTCATCATCACTGCCCAGCAGCGGTGGGGGTCGATGGTGGCGAGGTCGTCGGTGAGCAGCGCTTCGGGGGGCGCCTCCCGCAGCCGGGGCAGGATGCGCTCGCGCAGGATGCCTTGCGGCGCGTAGCGGCCGTTTGAGTTGAAGCCGTAGCCAACGACCGGCCGCCCGTCCCGGATGACGTCGGTGATGACCGCGACGACCGAGGCGGTCATCTTTGAAAAGTCGATGTAGGCGTTGCGGATGGAGGAGGACATCGGGGCGGTGTCCTCGCGGATCTCGACGATGCGCATGGCGGCACTCCGGGGGCGGCGGCGGCGGCGCCGGGGCGGCCGCATGGGCGGCGGGCCGGAGCCGTATGATTGTCCGGCTCGCATCGTACCCGCGAATGCGCGCGCCTGTCTGCATCCAGCCTGCCGCCGCCGGCGGGGCGGGGAGGGGAACGCCCGGTGGGGAACACGCTGTCGGGTCCGCTCGTGGAAGCGCTGGAGGCGCGGCTGCCGGAGCTGCCGCGCAAGCAGCAGGAGCTGGCCCGCACCATCCTGGAGACGCCGGAGCTGGTCGCGCTCGGCTCGGTGCGCGATCTCGCCGCCCAGCTCGGGATGAACAACGCCACCATCATCCGCTTCGCCAAGACCCTCGGCTTCTCCGGCTACCAGGCAATGCAGGCGGACGTGCGCGAGGCCTATCTCGCCCGCGCCGGGGCGCGCCCGCGGCCTGGCGCCGAGGGACCCGCCGCCGAAACCGCCGCCCGCCAGCTCGCCAACCTGCAGGCCGCCCACGCCGACCTCGACCCGGGCGTGCTCGACCGCGTCGCCGACGCCCTGGCGGCGGCGCGCCGCATCGTCGTCTGCGCCACCGGCTCGGCGGTGGTGCCGGGGATGGCGCTGGTGCGCTTCCTGCGCCATGTCGGGCTCCGCGGGGAACTGGTTGACGGCGGCGGCGTGGACCGGGTGATCGCCCTCCGGGACGTGGGGCCGGAGGACGTGGTGGTCGTCTTCGGGCTGTGGCTGGCCTTCGACGAGCAGGCGCGGGCGCTGCAGGACGCGCGCGCGCGCGGGGCGACGACGGTGGCGGTGGTGGGCAGCATGGCCAGCCCGCTGGGGCGGCTGGCGGACCTCGCGCTGCTGGCGCCGGCGCAGGGGGCGGCGCTGCCGCTGTCGGTGGCGGCGACGGTGGCGGTGGCGGAGATCGTGGCGGCGCACGTGGCGGCGCGGAGGCCGGACCTGGCGGCGGGCATCGAGGATGACCTGCACGACCGCTACCTGCTGGAAGGGTTGCTGGCGCCCGCGTTTCCGCCGCGGGCGCGAAAGTAAACGCCTGAGCGCATTGCCTGGGGAAATGCGAGCATCTGTTGACATGCCGCCGCGCCGCGCATAGACTCGCGAGGCGTGCAACGGGGCCGCAAGGCCGCCGGGAACCGTTCGCCGCGCGGGGCGCAGGAGCCCCGCCGGATTCCCCCGCAGGCGGGAAGGAGCAGAGGGCATGTCCGACAGGGAGCAGCAGGAAATCGGGATCGTGGTCGGTATGGGCCTGTCGCGGCGGGCCATCATGAAGCTGATCGCGGGGGCGAGCGCCGCCTCGGTCGCCGGGATCGCCCCGGTCGCGGCTGGCATGGTCCGGGCGCAGGACGACAAGGCGGAATCCCAGGTGCTGCGGGTCGGCTCCGGCTCGACCGGCGTCGCCAGCTTCACCTTCACCCCGCTGCAGGGCGGCGGCGACCAGCAGAACTGGCAGACCCTGCAATGGGTGCCGCCGATGTACTTCGACGTCGACCTGAACCTGCAGCCGGGGACCTTCTCCGAGTGGTCCTCCAACGCCGACGGCACGGAGTGGACCTTCAAGGTCGATCCGCGGGCGAAGTTCTCCGACGGCTCGGCGCTGACCGCGGCCGACGTCAAGGGCACCTGGGAACTGATGGCGACCCCGACCACCGAGCATGGCCGGATCGTCGGCTACATCGGCAAGATCGAGGGATTCACCGAGTTCCGCGAGGGCGGCGCGGCCGAGATCTCCGGGCTGCAGGCGGCGGACGACGGCACGGTCACCGTCAAGCTGATCGCGCCGGACCCGGCGTTCGCCAGCCGCATCGCCACCACCCACATGAACGTCGTCAAGGCCGAGCAGGCCAAGGCCGCGCCCACCGAGTTCTGGAAGCCCGAGAACAGCCCGGCCGTCAGCGGCCCCTACGTCCTGACCGCCTACGACCCGGACGCGGGGACCGCCGAACTGACGCCGAACCCCAACTGGTGGATGGACGAGGGCCCGCACCTCGAGAAGATCGAGTTCCGGTTCGTGCCCGAGCAGCAGGTGCTCGGCGCGCTGGTCCAGAACGGGGAAATCGACGTCTCGCTGGCCCCGCTGCCGGTCGAACTGATGTCCGCCGTGCCCGACTACTTCCGGCCGATCAAGGCCTTCGGCTTCAACACGTTCTGGTTCAACGTCGGCCATGCCCCGACCGACGAAGTGGCCGTCCGCAAGGCGCTGACGCTGGCCGTCAACTTCGACGATGTCTTCACCGCCGCCTACCCGATCGCCGAGGGCGTGGCGAACCGCGCCACCCAGATCGTCGACCGCGACTTCACCTGCGTCGACGCGGAGAACACCTGGTACGTGCAGGACGTCGAGGCCGCCAAGGCCGCGCTCGCCGAGTCCTCCTACAAGACCGCCGACGCGATGCCCAAGCTGCGCGTCACCCCGCGCGCGGAGTACCCGCCGCTGCAGCGCGCCCTGGAGACCATCATCGAGGCCTGGCGCCAGAATCTCGGCATCGTCAACGTCGAGTACAAGGCCCGCCCCGACGAGTTCGGCCCCGATGTCGACAAGCTCAACATCAGCCGCGACGACGTGGTCATCCGCTTCCCGGACACCGCCACCTACATGTGGGCCGCCGGCTATTCCACCGGCCCCATCGCCAGCGCTGGCTCCAACCCGGCCAGCGACATGCTCGGCGGCTACAGCAACCCCGAGCTCGACAAGCTGATCGACGAGGCGCTCACCCTCGCGGTGGACGACCCGAAGCGCTGCGAGCTGGCCCTGCAGGCGCAGGAACTGTTCATGAACGACTACACCTGCATGCCCTTCGCCGAGGAAGTCATGACCCTCAACGCCCGCGACTACGTGGTCAACTACATCAAGGGCCCCGATGTCACCCTCGTCGAGCCCTGGAAGATCTACCTCGGCAAGCAGGCCTAGTCAGGCCGCCTTCCCGGCGCGCTCCGCTCCGCGCCGTTCCCCCGGGATGGGCCGGAACGGCGCGGAGGGGGCGCGTCGCCGTTCCGGCCCATCCCGGGAGTGCCCTCATGCGTGCGCGGGGAACCCGTTTTCCCTCCGAGGCCAGCCTCTCCACCGACCCGCGCACCGGCGCGGCCATCCGCCAGGTGACCGCCGCCCCGGCCATCCACCACCAGCCCTTCTTCTTCATCCCGGCCTACGACGACGCCATGCGGCGACTGGTCTTCGTCTCCCACCGCACCGGCGCCCCGCAGATCTTCGCGGAGGACCGCGCCAGCGGCGACCTCGTGCAACTGACCGACCAGGACGGCCTCGCCGAGTGGTCCGTGCATCCCTCGCACGACGGCCGGTTCGTCTATTTCACCGCCGGCAGCGAGGGATGGCGCGTCGACTGCGAGACCTGCGAGCCCGAGCGCATCGCCGTCTTCGGCGATGTCGCCATGCGCGAGCAGGGGATGATCGGGGCCGCGATGGGCACCAGCGCCCTCAGCCGCGACGACCGCTGGTGGGCCGTCAAGTTCAACGAGGGCCCCGAGGCCTGCCTCGCCATCGTCGACACCCGCGACGGCTCCTGGCAGGTCATCCTGCGGCGCGACACCATCGGTCACCAGCAGTTCTGCCCCGACGACGATGGGCTGCTCTTCTACGCCGGCCCGCTCACCGATCGCGTCTGGCTGGTCAACCGCGACGGCTCCGGCAACCGCCGCCTCCACCAGCGCGCCGAGGGGCAATGGGTCACCCACGAGACGTGGCTGCCGGGCAGGCGCGAACTCGCCTTCGTCGACTGGCCCCACGGCATCCGCGCCATCCACGTCGACACCGGCGCGGAGCGCCAGGTGACCTCCTTCAACGCCTGGCACGCCGCCGCCCGCCGCGACGGCCGGCGGATGGTGGCCGACACGAACGTTCCCGACATCGGCCTGCAGGTCTTCGATCCCACCGACGGGGCAGGGGAGCCCGTGACCGTCTGCCATCCCGGCGCCAGCAGCATGGGCGCCCACTGGGCAGGCCCCTTCCCCTACGCCAACGGTCCGATCGAGGTCTACGCGCCGCAGCACACCCACCCGCACCCGTCCTTCTCGCCGGACGGCTCGCGCATCGTCTTCACCAGCGACCGCACCGGCCACGCGCAGGTGTACGAAGTCATCCTCGAGGAGACCGCCCGATGATCCCGCCGCTCGATTCCCCGGTGTCCGTCGCCCTCGTCGGCGCGGGCAACCGCTCCCGCACCGTCTACCTGCCGCTCTTCCGCGCCCTCGCGCCGTGGGTGACCATCACCGCCGTCTGCGATCCGGTGCGGGAGCACGCGGACCAGGCGGCCGCCTTCCTCGGCGTTCCGGCGTTTCACTCGCTGCGCGACCTCGTCGCCGCCCGCCCGATGGAGGCCGCCCTCGTGGTCACCCCGGTGGACGGCCACCACGCCATTTCCTGCTATCTCTCCAGCCACGGCGTCCACAACCTCGTGGAGACCACCATCGCCAACCTGCTGGTGCAGGCGATCGAGATGCGCGACACCGCGCGGGCCAACGGGGTGGTGATGCGGGTCGCGGAGAACTTCTTCCGCTTCCCCTTCGACCGCATCGCCAGGCAGGTGATGGACAGCGGGGCCATCGGCGAGGTCTACCGGCTGTCCTGCTTCCACGACCACCTCGGCTACCACAACAACTCCCGCTGGATCGTGCTGATGGGGTCGCGCCCGGAGTCGGTGCAGGCGGTCAGGCACACGATGCCGACGCTGCCGCACGACGAGGCGCCGCACCGCCATCACGAGACCGAGACCTTCAACGCCCGCTTCTTCGGCTTTCCCGAGGGCCGCTTCGTTTCGGACATCGCGGCCAACATCAAGGGGATGCTGGGCCGCTACCCGCGTCCCGGATACACCGAGATCGACGGCACGCGGGGGACGGTGGCCCGCTGGGCCACCCGCAACTGGTGGGGCGAGGCGGAGGTCCGCATCTGTTCGGACGAGGCGCTGGCCAGCGGGGCCATCGCCGACATCATCTGCCCGATCCGGCACGAGACGGACGGCGAGTTCTGGAGCCGGGAGTACGTCGATCTGCCCTCGGGCCGGGTGGAATGGGTGAACCAGTTCTCCCCGAAAATCGGCCTCGAGCCGGGCCACGTCTACCACCACCGCGACTACTACGGCGCGGCCGTGATGGACCACATCGTCGATTTCGCCCGGGCCGTCCGGGGCGCCGCCCCCTCCGAGTACACCGACGAGGACGCGGTCGCCGCCATGATGATGGAGGTCGGCGCGCGCGAGTCGGTGCTGCGCGACGGCGCGAAGGTCGCCCTGCCGCTGACCGAGGACCTCGCCGCCGAGCAGGTGGTGCGCGAGCAGATGCGCGCCAAACTCGGCGTGGATCCGCTCGACATCGAGGCGGTGATGGAGATCAGTTTCCCGCGCCCGTGAGCGTGGGAAACCGCCAGCGGAGGGCGCGGGCGCGGCGCCCCGCGCGATCTCCGGCTACACCCGCGCCGGCAGCGAGGCCCAGGTGGCCGCGCGGGCCGCGTCGAGCGGGCCGTCGTAGGCAACGACGCGCAGGGCAAGCCGCCAGGCGTCCCCGGCGGCGAGGGCGACCTCGCCCGCCCAGGTCGGGTTCCAGAGGGCCATGCCGTAGTCGCGGATGAACCACGGGCCGGGAGCGACGGCATCCGGGCGGGACATGAGCACGCCAAAGCGGCCGCCGACGCCATCCCCGTTCTCGTAGGCCACCGTGGCGGCGGCGGTTTCATGGCCGGCCGAGGCATCGCCGCGGGCGCCGTCGGCGACGACGACGCCGCCGAGCGGGGGCAGCAGGCGCGGCTCGACCCGGATGCCGATGCTGCCGAACTTGGTTTTCGGAAAGCGCAACGGGCCGTGGGCGGCGGTCTTTTCGGTCGCCATTTCGCAGATGGTGGCCCCGGCGGCGGCGTAGATCGCCACGGTCCGCCGTTCGGCGAGCACCGGGCGTTCCTCGTGATCGCGCCAGGTCAGGTCGAGCGCGAAGCGGGCGCCGTCCGGCAGGAGGGCGGACCGGAGGTCGCCGTCCGTGTCCATGCGGCCGGGCGGAACGGCGAAGAGGGCGTCGTCGTGGCTGCGGCGGGGCGGGGCGGCCCAGAAGTTGGCCGTGCCGCCGGCGAACTCCACCGGGTTCTGGGCCACGAACACGCCGTTGTGAAACGGGTGATCGAAGGCGAACTCCTGCACCACGGTCAGCCCGCGCGGGGTGTAGAGCGGGAAGACCCAGGGGCGGTAGAAGGTCGCGCCGAACCCGCCGAGGGCGCGGCCGGTGGCGGACTCCACCACCAGGTGGGTGCGCTCGTTGACCACGATGCGGAACGGGGCGTCAGGCGCGGCGGTCATGGCGGTCCTCGAAGGCGGCGGCGTAGGGCGTTCCCGGGCCGAGAGTGGCCGGCAGGCCGGTCTCGACCGACGCCACCCCGGCGCTGAGCAGGGCGAAGGGCCGCAGATTGCGGCGGCCGCTGAAGGGCGGGTCGATCTCCCCGGCCAGGTGCCGCCGCCAGAGCGCGAGCAGCGTCCGCCACGGGTCGGAGGGGGGCAGACCGGCCTCCAGATCCAGCGGAGTCCACGCCCCGAGCGGTTCCGCGAACTCGTAGGCCATGCCGTCGCGGGACATGTGGACGCCGCGGCAACGCAGCGCGCCGCCGGTCCCCTCGATGCGGAGTTCGTAGCTGTCGGCGAGGGAGGAGAAGCCGCCCTGGTAGAGGACGTGGAGGTTGCCGTCGAAGCGGATGGCGGCGTTGACCATGCAGGGCCCGGCGTAGGGCGACCAGGAGGGCCGGAAGCCGTCGCAGCTGATCCACTCGGGGCGGGCCTCGGGCACGATGGCCATCAGGCAGTCGAAGTGGTGGCAGCTCATCTCGTAGAGGGCGGGCTGGGTCATCGCCGCCCGGTTGAGGGCCCTGGGGCGGGGTTTGGCGTGGATGAAGGTGATCGCCTGCGGGGTTCCCAGCCGCCCCTCCCCGACGAACCGGGCGACGGCCTCGTAGTGATTGCGGTAGCGCATCTGCTGGCCGACGGCGAGGGTGACGCCGCGGGCGTCGGCCAGGTCGGCGAGGGCGACGGCCTCGGCGAAGTCGTTGGTCACCGGCTTGGCGACCAGCGGATGGAGCCCGGCCTCGATGGCGAGCCGGGCGAGCGCGAAATGGTAT
>JBJTKE010000235.1:0-9643 GCA_046096285.1 Chloroflexota bacterium | reverse complement strand
GGTCGAGGCCGGCCTCGACCCGGCCAACCCCGACACCGACGGCGACGGCGTCGCCGATGGCGACGAGGGCGCGGTCTACGGCACCGACGCCCTCGCCTTCGACACCGACGGCGACGGGTTCGGCGACGGCGAGGAACTGTTCTGGAACGGTACCGACCCGCTCGATCCCGGCACCGGCGGGGAACCGGCCGCCGTCGGCGGCATGACCTCCGGCGGCGCAGACGGCGACCCCGGCGCCGGGTTCGCCGACTGGTACGACGCCCAGAACGCCTACGAATCGGCGGGCGCCCTCGATGCGGGCGAGCCGCGGGTCTCCGCGCTCGACCCCGACCGCGACGGCATCGCCTGCGAGTCCATCATGGAGTGATGGGCGCGCCCTCGAACCATACCGAAACGGGAAACCGGGGCGGTCGCGCGGCCGCCCCGGTTTCATGGTCTCGCGGCGCGTGCCGTTTGCCTCATTCCAGCTTGATGAGCCCATAGCGGACCGCCTGCAGCAGCGCCTGCAGCCGGGACTCCACGCCCAGCTTCCCGAGGATGTTCACCATGTGGGTCCGCACCGTCTCGTGGCTCACCGAGAGCGCGACGGCGATCTCCTTGTCGCTCAGCCCCTTGGCGACTTCCTCCAGCACCTGCCGCTCGCGCGGCGTCAGCCGCTCCAGGGACGACCGGGCGCTCCAGTCCTTCTCCCGCTTCTGGGCGGCGTAGCGCAGCAGGTCGATCACCTCGCCCTGCGTCAGCAGGGCCTCGCCGGTGGAGAGCTTGCGGATCGCGTCGATCACCTCGGTCACCGACGCCGACTTGTACATCACCCCATCGGCCCCGGCCTCGACCGCGCGGGCACGCTCCTCGCGCTCGGTGGCCGCGGTCAGCAGCAGCACCCGGCATTTCGGATTGACCGCCCGCAACTGCCGGATCAGGTCGATCCCCTCGCCATCGCCGAGGTGCAGGTCCAGCACCGCGATGTCCGGCTCGCCGAGCAGCGGCTTCGCCTCCGCCACCGAGCCAGCCTGCGCCACGACCTCGAGCCCCTTCTGACGCCCCAGCATGAACGCCAGCGGCTCCCGGAAGGCGGCATGATCGTCCACCAGCAGGACCTTGACCGGTTTGTCGTCCGTCATCTGCCTGTACCTGGCTCCGACTCCCCGCCGGGGCGCCCCGGCCGCGGCCGGTCCGCCGCGCCCGCTTTCCCGGATTATCGCCTGTGGCGGCGCGGCGCGTCATTCGGCGCGGGACAGGGCGACCCGGAACGCCGCGCCCTCGCCCGGCGCGCTCTCGACCGTCAACTGCCCGCCATGGGCGGCGACGATCCTGCTGCACACATACAGCCCGATTCCCGCGCCTTGCACCTTCTGCCGGGCGGTCTGCGAACCGCGCCGGTACTTCTCGAAGATCACGGCCTGGTCCTCCTTCGAGATGCCCGGGCCCTCGTCGCTCACCTCGAACCGCACGTGGTCGCCCGCGCCGGATATCCTCAGCGCGATCGGGGTGCCGGACGGGGTGTACTTGGCGGCGTTGTTCATCAGGTTTCGCAGCACCTGGCCGATCCGCTTGTCGTCGGCCATCACCATGCCCTCCGTCTCGACGTCGAAGCGGAAGGGATGGTTGCCGGGCAGCGACCTCGCGTGCGCCTGCGCGTTCCGCACCAGCAAGCCGATGTCGACCGGCCGGGGCTTGACCGAGAAATCGTCGGTGTCGATCCGCGCGATGGCCCGCAGGTCGTCGAGCAGCGTTTGCAGCATCTCCGCCTCGGAGACGCTCGTGGTCGAGGCGTGATTGGCCTCGTCGGCGGACATCTCGCCCATCCCGAGCACCTCCGCGAACCAGCGGATCGCGGCCACCGGCGAGGCCATTTCATGCGCGGCCATGGCGACGAAGTCGTCCCGCATTTCCGCCAGTTCGCGGACCCGCTGCTCGCTGGCCTGCACCGACTCGAGCAGCGCCTCCCGCTCCGTCAGGTCGCGGCTGATCGTCATCACCGAACGCGGGCGGCCCTCCTCGTCCCGCTCCAGCGCCCACCGGCTCTCGACCTTGATGCGCGAGCCGTCGCGCCGCTGGTGCGTGATGTCCCCGGCCCACGCTCCGTTGGCGTAGAGCTCGCGGCGGATGCCGTCGGCATCGGCCGGGTACTCGGGACGCAGCAGATCCTCGACCCGGCTTCCCTGCGCCTCGTCGGCGCGCCAGCCGTAGACCTCCTGCGCCCCCTGGTTCCAGTAGGTGATCCTGCCGCTGCGGGCATCGGTGACGAAGATGGCGTCGTGCGCCAGGTCGAGCAGGTGGGCCTGCTCCTGGACGGCCTTGGCCTGCTCCCGCAGCCTCCCCTGCGCCACTTCGAGATCGGCCAGGTTGACCGTCAGCTTCTGGTTGACCTCGGACAACTGCCGGGTGCGCTCCGCCACGCGCCGCTCGAGGTCCTCGTTGGCGCGGCGCAGCGCCTCGCGCACCGCCATCGGCTCGGTGAAAGCCCGGGCGATGGCCACCGCGGCGATGGTCTCGCCCTCCTCGTCGCGAATCGGCGACAGGGTGTAGGCGATGTCGACCAGCGAGCCGTCCCTGCGCCGCCGCAGGGCTTCGATCGGGCCGACGAACCTGCCCTCGGCGACCTCGCCGTTGGCCTCCTCGGCGGTGGTCATCTCGCCGGGGGGGATCAGTTTCGCGACCGGCTGGCCGATCATTTCCATCGCCGGGTAGCCGAACAGCCGCTCCGCGCCGGCGTTCCAGCTCAGGATCATGCCGTCGAGGGTGCGGGCCACGATGGCTTCCTCGGCGGACGTCACGATGGCGGCCAGGAAGCGCTCGACCTCCGCCGCCCGCTTCTGCTCGGACAGGTCGATGCCGACCACGCCAACCAGCGGTTCCTCGCCGTCGCGCAGGATCGGGAACTTGATGGTCAGCAATTCCCGCTCGCCGCCACGGGCATCCGGCCAGGCGGCCATTCGCTCGATCGTCTCGCCCTCCCCGAGCACGCGGGCGTCATCGGCGGCGGCCGCCCCGGCGGTATCGGGATCGCGCCAGTCCTCGGCGCGTTTTCCGACCAGCCACGCCGGGTCGATGCCGCACCATTCCTGCACCTTCCGGTTGGCGTAGACGTAGCGGCCGTTCCGGTCCTTCATCAGGGCCATCACCGGGGTGCGGTCCATGAACTGGTGAAAGCGCTGCTCGCTGTCGCGCAGGTGTTTCTCGACGGCGACCTGGTCGGTGACGTCACGGGCGTTGAAGACCAGGCCATTGACGGCCGGATCGTCGAGCAGGTTCGCGCCAATCACCTCGAAGTCCCGCCAGGCGCCCTGGCGGTCGCGGTAGCGCAGCCGGGTCGGCTCCGACTCGCCGGTTTCGACACAGGTCTGGATTGCCGCCTCGAGCGCCGGGCGGTCGTCCGGGTGGAGCAGATCGTCGAGGCAGCCGGAAGCGCGCTCGCCCGGGGCAAACCCGAGGCGGGCATCCGCCTGCGGACTGGCATAGAGGCAGGAGCCATCCGCCCGCCGCAGGAACACCGCGTCGGAGCTGTACTGCACCATCGCCTGGAAGCGCCGCTCGCTCAGCTCCAGCGCCGACCGGGCCTCCATCTGCGGCGTGATGTCGGTCATCACGCCAACCCATGCCGCCGGCGCGCCCCCGAGTTCGGAACGCCGTTCCTCGTGCAGCAGCCAGCGCTGGCCGCCGTCGACCGTTCGCAGCCGGTACTGCAGTCGGAACGCGGTCTCCCCCTCCACCACCCGCCGGCGCACCGCGTCGACCTTGCCCCGGTCGTCGGGGTGGATGAGCCGCTCCCACAGCTCGATGGGTGGCAGCCCGGAGCCGGGATTCCCGGCCGAAAGCTCCCACATGCGGCGGTTGACCGTGACCCGCGAGCCGATGCCGTCGGGCCGGAACACCCGCAGGTAGGCGGCCACCGGCATGGCGTCCAGCATGGCCAGCGCCGCGCAGTGGCCGGGATCGACCCGGATCACCACGCCGCCGTCGCCGCCATCGCCAGGACGGATCCAGGCCGGGATGATGCGGGTGTCTCCCTGCGCCGTCCGCAGCCCGAGATCCACCGCGCCCGGACCTGGCTGCGGCAGCCCGGGCATGACCTCGACCGCGCGGCGGCCCGCGAGGGCCCCCGCCGGGTACCCGAGCGCAAACTCGACCGCCTCCGACGCCTCGGCGACCACGCCGCCGCGATCGACCCGAATCAGCGGCAGTGACATCACCGGCCCGCCGTCGGCGAGTTGCTCCTGTTCCATGGCGGCGGCGGGCCGGCGCTGGCTCACGTCTCGGGCGGCTCCGGTGCGGGCATCGGCGACGCAGGACTGTCCTGCGGGAGAGAGGGGCGTGTGCACTGGCGTGATACCCCTAAGGTGAATCCCTGTCAACACCCGGCACGCGCGCCGCACCCCGCCCGCCCGCGCCGGGGCGTCCCAGCCGCGCTGTTGGCTACAATCGTCTCCCGCCGGCGATGCGCCGGGCGGTCCGGGGGCAGCGCATGACCGAGCACCAGCCAGCGAGCGATCGCGCCCCGGCGGCAACCCGCTCTACCGCGGTCTCCCTGGCCGCGCTGGCGGCGCTGGCGGGCGTTGCGCTGGCGAATCGCTTCGTCTTCGACCGCTGGCTTGCCCGGTTCGACCTCTACTCCTTCTTCATCCCGTGGTACGGCCACCTCGGCGCCCGGTTGCGCGCGTTCGACCTGCCCGGCTGGAATCCGCACCTGTTCAGCGGGACGCCCTTCGCCGCGGACCCGGAGTCGGGCTGGATGTACCTGCCCGCCATGCTGGCCTTTTCCAATTTCGATGTCCTCGCCGGGTTCGAGGCGCTCGCCGCGATCCACGTCGCGCTGGCCGCGCTCGGCGCGTGGCTGCTGGCGCGGGCGCTGGGCCTCGGGCCCGGACCGGCCCTCGTCGCCGGTCTCGCCTGTGTCCTCGCCCCGGTGCTGCACTGGAACACCTACTGCTGCCTCGTGCTCAACCAGTTCGCCGTCTGGATCCCGTGGGCGCTGCTCGGTCTCGAACTGGGCCTGCGCGCTCCGGGCTGGCGGGCCCGCATCGCCCCGTGGAGCCTCGCGGCGCTGGCCATCAGCCAGCAGTTCGCCGGTCTGGTCGGCCAGGGCTGGCTGCTGGCTCCCTTGCTCGCCGCGGCGTGGACCGGCTATCGGACCCTCGTCGACCCCGCCCGCCCGGGCGACCCCGCCGCCGCGCGGCTGGCCGCCGGTCTCGGCGCGGGCATCGTCGCCGTCGGCGGCGGCGCGGCGCTCGGCGCGGCGGGCATCCTGCCGCGCATCGAGTTCAACGCGCAGTCGAACGTCCCCTTCGGCGACTACGCCGCGCACGGCGCGGCAGGCATCCTCAACCCGCCGTGGACCGTGCCCCACCTGCTCGCGCAACTGATGGGCGACGCCTACGACCGCCGCACGGCAGCCATCGGCGGCGCCACGCTCGTGCTGGCCATGCTCGCCCCGGCGCTGGCCCGGCGCCGCCACGCCGCGCCGTTCTTCGCCGGTCTCGGGCTGCTCACCATGCTGATGACGCTGCCCACGACGCCGGTCCACCGCCTGCTCTACGTGATCCCCGGGTTGCAGTCCTTCCACGACCATGACGCCTGGCGCATCTGGGTGCTGGCCCCGATCTGCTTCGCCATGCTGGCGGCGATCGCCGCCGGGGAAATCCCGCGCCACCGCGGCGGGGCGGGGCTGGCCGCGCTGGCCGTGGTTCCGCTGCTCCTGATGGGGTTGGCCGCCCGGTTGATCGCGCCGGAGGAGGGGTTCATCGGCTGGCCGCCGCTGGCCGCCGCGGCCCTCGCGACGCTGGCCGTGATCGCCCGGGCGGTCCGGCCGGGGCGCGGCGCACCCTGGCTGCCGTGGGCAGCCGCCCTGCTCATCTTCCTGCAGCCAATCGGGCTGGACCTTTCGGGGTCGTGGCTGGGCTGGCCCGACCGTCCCGGCTGGCGCGGCCTCTGGGCGCCTGATCCGGCGGTCCGGGCCACGCTCGAATCCGAGGTCTCACCGGACGACCCGGGCGGGGCAGGCGAGTACCTCCAGCGCAGGCTCGCCCGGGACGGTCCGTTCCGCTATCTCGGCTACGGCTGGGTGCGGCTCCCCGGCGAAGGCGGCCCCACGAACTACATGACCACCCGGCTCGAACCGGGGACCCATGCCATCCTCGTCAACGGCAGGCCGATGTTCCTCGGGCTCTCCGAATCGCAGGGCTACAACCCGCTCGAACTCGGGCGCTACGCCGACTTCATGCGCGCGCTCAACGGGCAGGGGCAGGACTACCACACCGCCTATCTGCTTCCCTCCGGCGCGGCGTCGCCGCTGCTCGACCTGCTCGGGGTCCGGTTCGTGGTGATCGACTCCGCGATCGACCCTGCCCGGGCGGACGTGGCGGCGCTCCGCCGGGGCAGGCGCGAGGTCTTTCGGACCCCCCTCGTCTCGGTCTGGGAACGGGACCCCGCCCCCGGCCTCGCCTGGATCGTTCACGAGGCCCGCATCGCCAGCCGCGAGGAGGCCCTCTCCCTGCTCGCAAGCGGGCGCGTGGACGGCGGGGCCGTCGCCCTGCTCGAAACCGCGCCGCCGCCGCTCGGGCGCCCGGCCGCCGGCGCCGGGGAATCCGTCGCCATCACCCGCTACGAACCGGACCGCATCGAAATCGCCGCGGTCAATCCCGCGCCCGGGCTGCTGATCGTCAGCGAGGCATGGGAGCGCGGCTGGCGGGCGACCGTCGACGGCCAGGAAGCGCCGATCCTGCCCGTGCACGGCTGGCTCCGGGCGATTCCCCTGCCCGCGGGGGAGCACACCGTCGAGATGCGCTACGACCCGCTCTCGCTGCGGCTGGGCATGGCGATCACGCTCGCGGCGGCGCTGCTGCTGGCTGGCGGTTCGGCGTGGTCGCTGGCGGGCAGACGGCGGCCCTGAGCGCGGCCGATCCCACCCCCGGCCGCGCCCTACAGCCGGTCGAGCGCCTCGAGCACCGGCGCAAACGCGGCGATGCCTGCCGCGGTGTTGGGCGCGCAGATCACCTGCAGGTGGTCGATGCCCTCCGCCGCGAACCCCTGCAGCGCGGCGGCCATCTCCTCTGGCGTGCCACGCAGCGGCCTGCCGCCTCCGTCCGGCGCAGTGGAGACGAGGTTGGCGCGCACGCCTGGAACCTCTGCCAGGATCGCCGCGGTGCGGCCGAGGGTGCGCGGGTCGCGGCCGACGGCGGTGCAGGCCGCGTCCACCTTCTCGCGGACCGGCGGGATCGCGTCCGGCCAACTGCTGCCCCAGGTCAGCCAGCCGTTCCAGAGATCGGCGTAGCGCGCGGTCAACTCCAGCATCCGGGGGCCGGTGCCCAGCGCGCCGATCACGATCTGCGGCCCCTGCGGCCGCAGCGGGCGCGGCCGCATCTCGCACTCGCGCACCGCGTAGAACTCGCCCTGGAAGTCGCAGGCGCCGGTGCGCAGCAGCGAGGTGATGATTTCGAGCGCCTCGGCAAACCGGGAGACCTGCTGGCGATAGGGAATGCCGTAGGCCACGTGCTCCGGCTCGTGCCGGCCGCTGCCCAGCCCGAGAATCAGCCGCCCGCCGCTGATCTCGTCCGCCGTCGAGGCCATCTGCGCCAGCAGCGCCGGGGCCCGGAAACTCGTGGCCGCCACCAGCACCCCGAGTTCCACCCTGCTGGTCAGCGTCGTCAGCGCGCCGAGGGTAACGCCCATCTCCCAGGCCCCCTTCGGCTCCTGCCCGGGGTCGAAGATGGTCAGGTGGTCCGGCACCCAGACCGAATCGAAGCCCGCCTCCTCGGCCGCGCGGGCCATCGCCAGGATGTCCCGGCCGCGGGGGCTTCCCCCGTCCATCTCGGTCTCGACGATCGGGATGAACGCCCCGACCTTCAGCGGTCTCGCCATCGCCTCGACTCCTCTCGTGCACGCGCCATTATCGGGGTTCCGGCGGCGATTGCGGAGCGGCGGGCTGCGGAACCCGCCGGTTCGCGGCACACTGCCGCAGGGCTGGCCCGGCAGGCGGGCCGGCAGGCAGGGAGGGCGCGATGACCACCCACTCCACGCGGCACTGGCAGAAACTGCGGCGCGACGAGATCGCCGCCGAGGCGGGACGCGGCGCGGTCCTGCTGCAGCCCATCGGCGCGGTCGAGCAGCACGGCCCGCACCTGCCGCTCGACACCGACATCGCCGCCGTCTCCGCGGTCTGCGAGCGCGCCGCTGGCCTGCTGGACGACCCGCCCGCGCTGGTGCTGCCGGGCATTCCGTGGGGCCTGTCGCCCTACTGGCTGCCGTTCGCCGGCACCCTCTCGCTCTCCCCCGCGACCATCCTCGCCCTGATCGACGACATCGGGGCCAGCGCGGCCGCGCACGGCTTCCGGCGGATGGTGGTCGTCAACGGCCACGGCGGCAACGCCGGCATCGTGGCGGTGGCGGCCACCAACCTCGCCCGGGCCGGCATCCGCGCCGTCTCGCTCTCGTGGTGGGACGTGCTGCGCGGCGATCTCGTCGCGCTGACGCCGCGCGACGGCGGCCACATCGGCCACGCCGGCCAGACCGAAACCAGCGTGCAACTCGCGCTGCAACCGGAGCGGGTCGCGATGGACCTCGCCGTTCCCGGCCTCGGGGCGGACCTTGCCGCCGCCACCGCGGGCGAGTTCTGGGGGGTGGGCTACGCCCCGCCGGACCCCGCGAGGGAGGCCCCGGAGGGCGTCTACGGCGACCCATCCGCCGCCGACGCCGCCACCGGCGCGGAGGTGCTGCGGCGCGCCTCGGAGCGGCTCGCCGCGTTCGTCCGCGCGTTCGCCGCCGGGTGAGCGGCCGGCCCCCGCCGCGGGCAGCGCGCCGTCCCCCGGTCGAGCCTACCCGGCGATCCAGCCGCCGTCGGCCACCAGCGTCGTGCCGTTGACGAAACTCGCCTCGTCCGAGGCGAGAAAGGCCACCGCGTCGGCCATCTGCTCGGCGACCCCGCTCGGCGGGTTGTCGGACATCCGGCGGTTGACCATCGCCATCCCGCGTTCGCTCGGCTCGCCGCCGATGGAGATGCCGGTGGCGATGGCCCCGGGCGCCAACCCGACGCAGCGCACGCCGGTCCCGAGGTAACTGCTCGCGATGTTGGCGGTGAGGCCGTTCAGACCATGCTTGGAGGCGGTGTAGGCGGCCCCGCCAAGCCCGCCGACGATGCCCGCTACCGAGGACACATTGACGATCACCCCGCCGCCCGCATCGACCATGCCCGGGATGACGGCGCGGGCCAGTTTCATGGGTCCGGTCAGGTTCACCGCCAGCACCCGGTCCCAGACCTCGTCGGTCATCTCGCCGACCGGCAGGATGCGGTCCACGATGCCGGCGTTGTTGACGAGGATGTCGATCCGGCCGAGTCGCCGGGCGGCGGCCACGAGGGCGTCGATATCGGCCTGCCGCGTCACGTCGGCCTTCAGCGAGACGGCCCCGGGAACCTCGGCGGCGCGGCGCACCGCCTCGTCCGAGACGTCGGCGGCGACCACTCGCGCGCCCTCGGCCGACAACCGGCGCGCGATCGCGAGCCCGATGCCCGCGCCGCTCTCAGGAGGTGATGACGTGAAGTTCACGGGGAAGGTCGCCATCGTCACCGGGGGCGGCGCGGGCATCGGGCTCGCGATCGCGCGCCGGTTGTCGGCCGAGGGCGCGCGAGTGGTCGCCGCCGACGTCTCGG
>JBJTKE010000234.1:0-18291 GCA_046096285.1 Chloroflexota bacterium | reverse complement strand
CGGACGTACCTGCACCGGGTGGTGACGTTTGGGGCGGACTGGCGGATACGGGCGTTGTCGCACCCGTTCCGGTTCCGGGGAGAGGATATCGAGTTCGCGGCGGGGCTGGCGCGGTGCGGGGAGGATGTGCTGATCACGTACGGGGCGGGGGACCGGTCGTGCTGGGTGGCGCGGCTGCCGGAGGCGTCGCTGGCGGGGCTGCTGCATCCGGTGGAGGTGTTCGGCGGGGCCGAGGCCGGCGCGATGTCCGCACCTGCCGTGTCGCCTCCCGCCGACTTTCGCACCGAGCGCTATTTCGGGCTGCTGGATTACCTCCACCGCGAACTCGAGCCCGATGGGTACCTGGAGATCGGGGTGGAGCACGGCCAGTCGCTGGCCCGGTCGCGGGCCGCATCGGGGGGGGTGGACCCATCGCCGCAGATCACCGCCGACATCGCCGCCGGCAAGCCATGGGTCAAGCTGTTCGCGCAAACCAGCGACAGTTTCTTCGCCGAATGGAGCCGTGATCAGATCTTCGGGGGCCGCAACCTCGAATTGACGTTCGTCGATGGCCTGCACCTGTTCGAATACGCCCTGCGCGACATCATGAATGCCGAGCGATGGTCGAGCCCGGATGGGCTGATCCTCGTGCAAGATGTCATCCCCGACTCGCTCGCGGCCGCTGGCCGCACCTTCAACCCGGGGGACTGGGAGGGCGATGTCTGGCGGGTGATTCCGGCGCTGGCCCGGTGGCGGCCGGACCTCCAGCTCGACGTCCTGAGCCCGGAGGAGGTGCCCCACACCGGCATGCTGGTGATCTCGTCGCTCAATCCGGCGGACGACACGCTGTCCGCCAACCTCGACCAGATTGTTGCCGAGGGGCTGGATGAGCGGACGCCGTACCGTGAGCAGTTCGATGCGTTTCTCCGCGACGTCCGCTACTCCCCCGTGCAGGCGGTGCTCCGGCGGATCGGCGAGTTCCGCGCCCGCGCGGCGCGGGGCGACGGCGGAGCGAGCGCGGCTGGCGGGTTCGCCGCTTTTGCTCCGGCTGCGCCCGGCGGCGAGGGTGACCAGTTCACGCCAGCGCAGGGTTGGGTTTCGGGCGCTTTCGGGGATCCTGCATCGGAGGCGGGTCCGGCATCGCCTGGCGGGTTGATGCAGCCCGGCACGACGCCCGCGCCGATTGGTGGAGCCCTCCCGGATGTGCCTTCGGCGCAAACGGCGGCCGGCGACCTGACCCTTGTTTCGACGCTGATTCGCCTCGAATCGTCCTGGGTGGATCACGACCGGCGGCTGGCGCTGCTGGACCCGCTGTTCGCATCGGGCATCCCGCTCGTGCTCTACGCGGACCAGCACTACCGCGAGCGGATCGATCCGGAACGGATTCCGGCCTGGGTGACCGTGCAGCCCTTCGAACTCGACACCAGTTCCACCTGGCGCGCCATTGCGGCCGCGGGCTCCCTTGGCCTGCCTGAAACGCGCTGGCCCGACAAGGACACCCCCGAGTACATGGCGCTCCAACTCGCCAAGACGGAACTGGTGCGTCGGGCCGTCGAAGAGGGACTCGTCTCCACGCGGTACACTGGATTCATCGACGCCAGCATCGCGAAGCTGTTCAAGGAACCTGCGGCATCGTTCGCCCGCCTGGCTTCGGCCGATCTCGCCGGGCTGGACCGGGTACTCACGCCCGGATGCCGCCCGATCGAGTCGCTGTCGATCGAGAATCTCACCGATCACGTATGGTGGATGATTTGCGGGAGCCTTTTCATCCTGCCGGCGTCGGTGGCGCGGGAGTACGACGAGTTGGTGCGGGCCACGCTCGCCGAGTTTTTCGATCGCGGCAGGCTGGTGTGGGAGGTCAATGTGTGGGCGTTGCTCGCCGGACGGCGGCCCGAGTTGTTCCAGTGGTACCAGGCCGATCACAACGACTCGATGACGATGATCCCGGCGATTCCCCGGGGCAGCCAGTGAGCCGCGCCTGCGGGAGCCCCGCGGGCGTGGCCCCCGGCTTCCTCCCGGCCATCCCGGCATGAGCGGGGCCGAGCGGCTCCGATTGGTGGGGGATGTCACGTCGACGACCGCCATGGCGCGGGCGGCCCGCGGTCTGGCGGGCGCCCTGCATCGCCAGGGCGTCGCGCTCGACATCGTGCCGGGGCTGCGGCAGGCCCGGCGCACCGATGAGGCCGCCATCGCCGCCGTGCTCGCGCTTCAGCGGACGGTGGTCCCGGAGGCGACCGTGCTGCTGGACCTCCCGGATGCGGCCAGCCCCGATGCCTCCCGGGCGGCCCTGCAGCTGTGGAATCCGCTGTTCGCCTGGGACATCGAGCTGGCGCGGGGCGGGTGGCGCGAAGCCGATTTGCTGGTGGCGCCGTCCGCGGCGTCGGGCGCGGCGCTGCGACGGGCGGGGTTTCCCGGAGAGCGGATCCGGCTGATGCCGCTGGGCGTGGACCCGGCCGTCTGGCAGGCGCCCGCGCCGAATGAGCGGCTGCTGGACCTGCGGGTCGGGGATCGTCCGGTGGGTTCGTTCGCGTCCCGGTTCATCAGCGTCAGCCAACCGTCCGACGGCAGCTTCGCCGGTCAGGCCAGGCTGCTCGAGGCGTGGATCGCCGCGACGAGCCCGGGCGACGACGCGGTGCTGATGCTGTGCTGGGAGGGTGAGGGCGGCATGCCCAGGTCCGGCCCGGCGATCGATGCCCTCGCGCTCGAGGCGTTCCGGGCGGCCGGCAAGCAGGTCTTCGACGCGGCGCCGATCGGGGTGGTGCCCGCGCTGCCGCGGGACAAGGACCTGCCCGGGCTGTTTGCGGCGATGACCCACTTCATTGCGTTGGACCGGGGCACCGCATGGAACCTCGCGATGCTGGAGGCGGGCGCCGCCGGGCTGCGGTTGATCGCCCCGGACCACAGCAGCTATCGCGACTGGCTCCACCCCGGGATCGCCGCCATGCTGCCGGCGCAGGCCGAGCAGGTCGAGGCCACCGGGGGACCGGCCGGGCCGGGCATCATCGTGGACACCGTCTGGAGCGTCGACCCGGCGGCGGCCGTTCCTGCCATCAGGGAGGCGGTTGACCGGCGCGATCGCAGCCGTCCGCCCGCCCGCGAGACCATCCTGCGGGACTTCACCTGGGACCGGTCCGCCGAGCAGTTCCGGGCGATAG
Organism: Chloroflexota bacterium; assembly: GCA_046096285.1. Lineage (GTDB taxonomy): Bacteria > Chloroflexota > Chloroflexia > Thermomicrobiales > UBA6265 > CADCWF01. The sequence goes on along the minus strand of JBJTKE010000234.1, from coordinate 15,157 downwards.
CCGGCGAGGCCATCGCGCTGCGTTCCACCCGGTCGGCGCCCGGCTTGCGCCGCGGCGCGGGCGAGCCAGCGGCGGCGGCGGCCGGTCCCCAGCCCACGGTCGCGTTCGCCTCCCTGCTTGCCTACCTCGAGGTGTCGGTCGTGGACCCGGCGGGGCGGCTTGCGCTGCTGGATCCGCTGTTCGCCTCCCGCATTCCGGTGGCGCTGTTCGCGGATCGCTTTTATCGCGACCGCATCGACCCCGCGAAGATCCCCCCGTGGGTGAGCGTGCTCCCGTTCGACCTTGCGGAGACGGCGGCCTGGCGCATGATCTCGGCGGCGGGCGTGCCGGCATTGCCGCGGGAGCGGAATCCTGTCAAGGACACGCTGGAGTTCATGGCCCTGCAACTGGCCAAGACCGAGGTGGTGCGCCGGGCGGTGGACGAGGGACTGATCGTTTCCCCCCTCACCGGGTTCATCGACGCCGGGATCGCCAAGGTGTTCGAGGACCCGGCGGCGGCGTTCCGGCGACTGGCCGCGGCCGATCTCGCCGGGCTGGACCGGGTGCTGGTCCCGGGGAAATGGCCGCCGCGCCCGGTGGCCGTGCACGACCTTGCCGAGGCCGTGGACTGGGCGTTCTGCGGCGGCATGTTCATCCTCCCGCGGGGGCTGGCGGCGGAGTTCGACCGCCTGGCGCTGGCGGGGCTCGCCGAGTTCCTCGCCAGGGGCAGGCTGGCGTGGGAGGTCAACGTCTGGGCCCTTGTGGCGAGCAGGCGCCCGGAGTTCTTCCAGTGGTACCAGTCCGACCACAATGACCGGTTCACCGCGCTGCCGGACCTCGAAGGGTTGCGCCTCGGCGCGGCGGTCCCCGGCGCTCCGTGGCCCGGGAGCGGCGGTCTGCTAGGCTAATCGCGCGCATCCGGCGCGCAGACCGGGGTGGAACCGATGGATCGCGAGCAACTTCACGGCACGCGGATGCTGGAGCGGGAAGCGCAACTGCCCACGGCCCGGGCGAAGGAAGCGATCCAGGTCAACCTCGAACTCGGGCTGCCGTCCGCGGCCTCCATCCGCGACCGCACCATCCCGCTGTTCAACCGCAGCGGTTATCGCTACCACCACTCCGCCACCTTCGGGCACCGGCCGTTTCTCGCGGACATGCGGGAACTCGGCGGGCAGGACGTGGCCATCGTCGGGGCCCCGTTCGACGGCGGCACGACGTTCCGCTCCGGCACGCGGTTCGGCCCGCAGGGGATGCGCGATATCTCCGGGCTCCACTCCGGGTACAACTTCGAGCGGGGGGTCGATCTCTACGAGTCGCTCGACATCGTGGATGTGGGCGACGTCTCCATCATCCCGGCCAACATCGAGAAGTCGTTCGACCAGATCGACAAGGCCGTCGCCTACCTCCATGAACGGGCCGTCTTCCCGGTGATCCTCGGGGGCGACCACAGCATCGGCTACCCGGACATCCGCGGGCTCGCGCCCTACGTGGACGGGAACATCGGCATCATCCACTTCGACCGGCACTCCGACCTCTCGGAATACAACATCGACGAGCGGATGCACGGCACCCCGTTCTTCCACGCCACCAACATCCCGAACGCGCCGGCGGCGAACCTCGTCCAGATCGGCATCGGCGGATGGACCGGCAACCGCTCCGGGGTGACCACCGCCCGCGAGCGCCGGGCCAGCGTGATCACGATGACCGACATCGACCGCTGGGGCATCGAGCGCATCTGCGAGATGGCGCTGGAACTGGCCTGGAAGAACGCGAAGGCAGTCTTCCTGTCGTTCGACATCGACTCCGTCGATCCCGCCTTCGCCCCGGGCACGGGCACGCCGGAATCCGGCGGCCTGCTGCCCCGCGAAGCCTTCCGCATGCTGGAGATGGTCACCCGCGAGGGGCTGGCGGGCATGGAGGTTGTGGAGGTCGCGCCGCCCTACGACGTGGCCAACATCACCTCCCTGCTCGGCGTCCGGGTGGTGCTGGACGTGCTGGCGACGCTGGTCGAGAACGGCAAACTCGGACGCCGCCCGGACACCAGCCGCAAGGCGGACCCCGCCGTCTCCCGCGCCGAAGACGACAACGGCGCGGTCGGCGGCTGACCGTCCGGTCCCGGTCAGCCGAGCGGCAATTCGCGCCGCCGTTCGCCGGTGAGGGCGAACAGGGCGTTGGCGAGGGCGGGCGGCACGACTACCACCGACGGTTCGCCGAGACCGGTCGGGGCGGCGTCCGACGGGACGAAATGCACCTCCACCGGCGGGGCTTCGTCGAACCGGAGGAGGCGGTAGCCGTCGAGGTTGCCGGTTTCCGGAGCGACCCCGCCGCTGGCGATGGCGACCCGCTCGCGAAGCGCGGCCGACAGCCCGAACAGCGCGCCGCCTTCCACCTGCTGGCGGGCGATGTCCGGGTTGACCACGAATCCGCAATCCACGGCGAGCACGATGCGGCGGGCGCGTGGTGCGCCGTTTTCGCCCGGCACGGCCTCGACCACGGCGGCGACCAGGGTGCCCCCGTAGTTGGCGATGGCGACGCCGCGGGCGAAGCCATCCGCCGGGGTGTCCCAGCCGCTCTTCTCGCGGAGGAGGTCGAGGACCGCGCCGGCGCGGACCGGGTCGGAGAGGTGGTCGCGCCGGTACTGCAGCGGATCGGCCCCGGCGAGGGCGGCGAGTGCATCCATCACCGACTCGGCGACGAAGAGGTTCTGGGTCTCGCCGACGCCGCGCCAGAAGCCCACCGGCACGCCCGAGCGGGCGATGGTGCTCTCCACCCGGTGATGGGGCACGGCGTACATGAAGCTGTCGGTAAGGCCAGCCGCCTGGAACGGATCGATTTCCTCGCCCTCGGGACCGGTGGCGAGGAAGTTTGGGAACCGGGTGACGCCCGCCGAGTCGGCCACGGTGTGATGGACCCAGGCGAACGGCGCCCCCCGGGAGTCGATCCCCGCGCGCACCCGCTGCACGCTCATCGGGCGGAAGAAATCGTGGGCGATGTCCTCTTCCCGCGGCCAGATCACCTTCACGGGCGCTCCGAGCTGGCTGGAGATCGCCAGGGCGTCGCCCACCACGTCGCTCTCGGCGCGGCGGCCGAGCCCGCAGCCGAGGTACTGCTGGTGGAGGGTGACCTGCGACGGGTCCACCCCGCCCATCTTCGCCGCCTGCATCAGCACGAAGGACTGGCCCTGGGTGCCGGTCCACACATCCACCGCGCCGGGGCGGACCCAGGCGGCGGCGCTCATGGGCTCCATGGTGATGTGGGCGAGGAACGGGGTCACGTAGGTGACGTCGAGTTGCCGGGCGGCCCGGGCGATGGCCTTGTCCGCCGTGCCTTCCGCGAAGGCGAGCGGCCCGGGTTGCGCGGCGCGCGCGGAGAAGTCCGCGAGCAAGGAGGCGGAGTCCTGCTCCGCATTGGGGCCGGGGTCCCACTGCACCCCGGGCGCGAGCGCCTGCCTGCCCTTGAACGCGGGCCAGAATCCCTCCGCCACCACGGCGATGGCGGGAGCGATGTCCGGCCCGTGAGAGGGGATCTCCAGCACATGGCGGACGCCTGGCACCGCCAGGGCCGGGGCGGGGTCAAAGGCCCTGATGGACCCCGCGAAGGCGGGCGGCCGCAGCACGACGGCGGTGAGCATGTCCGGCGTCTGCACGTCCACGCCGTAGACGGCCGCGCCGGTGGACTTCTCCTCGGCGTCGAGGCGGGGTACCGGCGTTCCCAGCAGGGCGAAATCCGCGGGAGATTTGAGCGGCGGATTCTCCGGCGGGGCGAGGGTGGCGGCAGCGGCGGCGAGATCGCCGTAGGAGGCCTCGCGGCCGCCCGCGGCGTCGATCACCCGACCGTCGCGGGTGGAGAGGGTTTCGGGCTGCACCCCCCACCCGGCGGCGGCGGCGGCGAGCAGCATGGACCGCGCCGCCGCGCCAGCGGTGCGCAGCGGCAGGAACGAGGAGGCGACGCTCATGCTGCCGAAGGTGAACTGGAAGCCGAAGTTGCCGTAGGCGGGATCTCCGTAGGCGTTGCGGACGGTGATCGCGCGCCAGTCGGCGTCGAGTTCCTCGGCGACCAGCATCGGCAGTGCGGTCATCACGCCCTGGCCCATTTCGGCCTTGTGCAGGGCGATTTCCACGGCGCCGTCGGGAAAAATGGTCAACCAGGCGTTGGGCGTGAATCCGTCGCCGGGTTCGGCGGCACGGGCCGGGTTCGCCGGGCCCGCGGGCAGGCGCACGCCGAGAGCCAGGGCGCCGCCCGCCCCCGCCACCGCGAGGATCAGGGAACGCCGGGAGATCGCGTGGCCGGTCATCGGGACTGCTCCTTCGCCGCCAGGTGGATCGCGGCGCGAATGCGGCCGTAGGTGGCGCACCGGCAGAGATTGGGGCGCATCGCGGCGTCGATGGCGTCGTTGTCCGGTAACGGGTTGGCCGCGAGCAGGGCGGAGGCGGCCATGATCTGGCCGGACTGGCAGTAGCCGCACTGGGCGACGCCTTCGGCGATCCACGCGCGCTGTACGGGGTGGAGGCCATCCGCGCCGAGGCCCTCGATGGTCACGATCTGGCGGCCGGCGAGCGACTCCGCCGGGATGAGGCAACTGGGCACGGCCTGGCCGTCGACGTGGACGGCGCAGGCGTGGCACTGGCCGATGCCGCATCCGTACTTCGTGCCGGTCAGCCCGAGGGAGTCCCGCAGCGCCCACAGCAGCGGGGTGTCGCCGGGGATGTCGAGTTCATGTTCCACGCCGTTGACGGTGAGCCGGACCATTGCTGCGCCTCCAGCCGCGATCGTGCGATCGGCATGGGGCGATGGTACCGGCGAACCCGCCGCCGGCCAATGCGCGCGACGTGGCGCGCGCTTCACCCGATGGCGGGTTCCCGGGGTCAGGGTCCCGGAGAGAACGGCCGCGCCCAGTAGGCGCTGATGGTCAGAGGTCCGGCCTCGAGGGGAGGTTCGGGGTTTTCGGCGGCGGTGTCGCGGGTGCGATAGATCGGCGCCGACATGGTGACCGGCTCGGCGCCGGAAAACTCGAGGGTGACGTCGATGCGCTCGCCCTTCTTGAACTCCTGGGTGAGGCCCTCCAGGGTGATCCAGGCGTGCTCGTCGTCGAGGGCGACGGTCTGGCCGGCGGCGAGGGGGATGGCGTCCGTTTGCGACGCTGGAGCGCCGGCAAGCCCCGCCTGCCAGAGCGACGCCCCGGAGGCCTGCGGCGACGACGCGCCGGTCAGGCTTGCCGCGCCGCCCGTGTTGGCGATGGCGAGGTAGAGGTGGAGGTCCTCGCCCCTGGCGGCCGCCTGGTGGCCCTTGTCGTCCTCGCTGGCGGAGCCTGCCGGGGCGGCGGGAGCGGCGCTCTGCGGCGGCTGTCCGGGAACGGAGAGGCCGCCGCCCGCGGGCTGGTCGGGGTTGGAGGCGATCACCTGGGGCGCGCCCGCGGGAACAACCGGCGGCCTCTGGAAGAGCGCCGGGTGAATGAGCAACCAGAGGAAGAACAGCAGTTCGGCGGCGATGATGCCGATCACCACCCACTCGAAGATCAGGTTCCGCCTGAAGATGCCGGAGAGCCTGGGGGACGTCATCTGGCCGTGATGCTCCTCGCTGGGTCTGCCGCGGGCTGGGTCCGGTGACCGCATGAGCGCCCGCGAAACTTCCGTCGCCGCGTTGCCACCAGGTTCAGCGAAACGAAGGAAGAGGACCGATACAACCGAATGGAAGACGAACGTAACGCCACGTCCGTTCCCGAATAATTCAACGGCGGGAATATTGCCGTTCGGAATAGAGATTGTCAAGGACCGATTTTCGCCCATGTTCGTTTTGACCACGTCCGGTTGTACCGGGGAAAACGCCTGCGCCGCGGCTTACCGGATTTCGTCCGGCTGGCTGTCAGGCTCCACCTGCTATGAGGCGGCGGGTGTGGCCGTGGGCGCGCCTGCGTGCGGGCCGGGGGCCGGGCGAGCCGACACCAGTGAGACCGACAGTCCGCCCACGGACGCGGGAGGGATCGGCGCGACCCCGGCGGCATCCAGTTTTCGCCGCACGCGGCCGGTGACCGCCAGCCTTCCGGCCACCTCGAACTCCAGCAGCAGGGGAAACGTCTCGCCCTGGACGAGCGGTTGCCGGAGGTCGAGCAGCGCGAGGTGGGCGCCCAGCGGTTCGAGGACCACCATGCTCCCGGCGGGGATCTCGATGCCTCTGGGCAGCGGCACGTCCCGCTGGGAAGCGCCGTAGCCCTCGGCCCGCCGCGCCTCCACCCGCCCGGCGATGGGGGACGATGCGCCGAGCAACCGGTCGGCCTGGTCTCCCGCGTTGACGATGAGCATCGACACCGGATCGGCGCTGACCGCCCCGGCGCCGCCTGCCGCGTCGTGCGGCCCGGTCGCGGACCCGGCCGATGGAGCGCCGGCGGACCCGGGAGCGAGCGGCTGGCCGGCGGGACCGGCGGCGGGCCTGGCAAGGCCGAGCGCGCACGCCGCGATCAGCCCGCGCCGGGACAACGGCCTGGCGCCGGGGATCACACGCCTGCCCAGGCGAAGACCTGTCGCGCAAGCGCGGCCTGGGCCAGTCGCAGCGCCTCCGGCGCGCCGCCGAGGTCGATGGTGACCAGCCGGATCACCGTCTCGCGGTTGCGGATCGCGAGGTCGCCCGGGATCGGCCCTCGTGCCGCCCGCAGGGTCTCGATGTTGGCGGCGGTCCAGGCGCGGGCATCCGGCCAGAGCAGTGACGTGTCGCCGATGAGGCAGCGCTGGCGGAACTGCCCGGCCAGGGCGTAGATCGGCTCCGCCCGCGGATATCGCGCCATGGATCGTCCTCCGCACGTTTCGCAGCGGGAGCATTGTCGCGCAATGGGGCGGCTGATGCGGGGCGGCGCGCAGGTCAGGAGGCCCCGGAGGACTCCTTCGCCAGTTCGGCGGCCTTGGCGCGCAACTGGCCGCAGGCGGCGTCGATGTCCAGGCCGCGACTGTAGCGCACGGTGGCGGGGATGCCGGCGGCGCGCACGGTGGCGGCGAAGCGCTCGATGCCGGCCGGATCGGGGCGTTCGTAGGGGAGCACGTCGACGGGGTTGAGCGGGATGATGTTGACGTGGCAGAGCATGCCGCGCAGGAGGTCCGCGAGGGCGCGGGCGGTCTCGTCGGAATCGTTGATGCCGCGCATCAGGGCGTACTCGAAGGAGACGCGGCGGCCGGTGCGCTCGGTGTACCGGCGGCAGGCGGCGATCAGGTCCGCCACCGGGTAGCGCCGGTTGATCGGGACGAGGCGGCCGCGCAGGTCGTCGTCCGGGGCGTGCAGCGAGACGGCGAGGTTGACCTGCCAGGGTTCGCTGGCCAGGGCGTCGATCTTCGGCACGATGCCCGAGGTGGAGATGGTGATGCGGCGGGCGCCGAAGTGCATGCCCTCCGGATCGTTGAGGGTGGCGACGAACTTCATGGTCTCCGCGTAGTTCTGGAGGGGCTCGCCCATGCCCATCATCACGAGGTTGGTGAGCGCGCGGCCGCGGTCGCGGGCGGCCCGCGCCGCGCCCACGGCCTGCGCCACGATCTCGCCCGACGACAGGTTGCGGGTCAGGCCGCCGAGCCCGGTGGCGCAGAACGCGCAGCCCACGGCGCACCCCACCTGGCAGGAGACGCAGACGGTGGCGCGGTCCGGGTAGAGCATCAGCACCGTCTCGACGAGTTCCCCGTCGCGGGTGCGGTAGAGGGTCTTGATGGTTTCGCCGTCGTCGGCGGTGAGTTGGCGCACGGTGTCGAGGGTGGAGAGCGGAAGGTCGGCGGCGAGGCGGTCGCGCAGGGCCGCCGGGAGGTTGGTCATCTCGTCGTAGCTGGCCGCGAACGTGCGATAGACCCAGCCCCAGAGCTGGCGGGCCCGGAAGGCGGGGAAGCCCCATCCAGCCAGGAGTTCGGTGAGTTCGGCGAGCGAGAGATCGAAGAACCCGCGCGGGCGGCCCGCCCGGCCCCGCGGCACGGCATCGAGGGATGGGAGGGCTGTGCGCTGCATGAATTCAGGATACCATGCACCACGAATCAGCCTCTGCGTAAGCCGCCAGCGTTGGCGGCGGTCGAGGGCGGCTGCAAAACCCGGGCAGGCGCGATACCATGCTGCCGTGCCATCACCCGTTCGATGGTGGAACAGGAGGCCCCCCGCAATGGAAGGCGACAATTCGGCCTGGATCAGGTTCATCGTTCTGGCGGTCATCGCGTTCATCATTTGGTGGCTGCTGCACAAGTTGTTCGGGCGCAAGGCGACCGGACCGGACGCGCGGAACGCCGCGCAGGGCATCCGCATGGCGGGTGATTCCGCGGCGGCGGGCGTGGCGGGAGCCGGAGCCGCGGCCGCGGCCGGGCTCGACCGCGCGAGCGACGCGGTGCGCCGCGGCGCGGACGATCTGGCCGGCGGCGTGCGCGCCGGGGCTGGAGCGGCGGCGTCTGGCGTGGAGTCGGCGGCGGCGGCCGCCGGCGGACTGGCTGGCGAGGCTGACGCCGCGCTTGGCCGGGCGAAGGACCGCGCCGAGGACGCCATCGACCGCGCGCGCCGCGAGGCGGGGCAGGCGGCGGATGGCGCGGCCGGGGCGGTCGCCGGTCTCGACATGCCGAACGTCGATCTGGCGGATGCCATCGGCGCGGTTCCCGGCGCGGTGCGCGGAATCGACATACCGGGCGGGCTCGACGCGAGCGGCCTCGGCGCGGACGCGGCGGCGGCCCTCGGCGGGGTCGGCGAGGCGCTGCGCGGAGCCGGCGCCACGGCCGAGGAGATCGTCGGCGGCCGCGAGTACGCGGTGGGCGCCGACGGCGGCCGCGCCGAGGTTCCCTACCCGGCGGGCGGCCGGGACGGCGTTCCCCATCCTCACGCCGATCTCGAGGCTGGCGGCGCCGCGTTCGTCCGCGAGGGCGGAGCGCTCGGCGGCGACGTCGACGCCGCCGCGCTCGCCGCGGCGGGAGGAATCGCCGCCGAGGAGATCGTCGGCGGCCGTGAGTACGAAGTGTCCCGCGGCGGCGACGTGGAATTGAAGGCGACGTTCGAGCAGGCCATGCCGGCCCCGCCGAATCTCTCCGGGAAGTTCTACAACTCCCCGGAGGCCTCGCTGGGCGGCGCGGTGGAGGACACGGTGGTGAACCTCGGCCGGCGGGACGCGGGCGACCGCGCCCGGCTGGCCGGCTCCGACAGCCTCTGGGAGGTGATGGAAAAGGCCAATCCGCCGCGCGAGCCGGGCGACGACGCTCCCCGGCCCGAGGACGCCCGGATGTACGTCGCGTCCAGCTACGCCGGGGCTTTCGAGAAGGGCGGCGGCATCGCCGCCTGGACCTGGGACGAGGGCGCGGTCGATGACCGGGCCGGCGTGGCCAACCCGCGCGGGGGCACCTGCCCGCGGGACTACCCGGTCAAGGGCAACCGCAACTCGATGATCTACCACGAGACGTGGATGGGCACCTGGCTGCCCACCGTGGCCGAGGTCTGCTTCCGCACCTCGGATGCCGCCGAGGCCGCCGGATTCCGGCGCCCGAAGAACGCCCAGAACGCTGGTCCGGATCAGGCGCCGCTGATCGCGCAGGCGCTCGAGTCCTCGTGGCACTCCACCGATCCGATGCCCGCGGGCATGGACTGGGAGGAGGCCGAGGCCGAGGTCGTGCTGGTCCTCCCCTATGGCGCGGTGTGGGCCGAGAACGGGGTGTGCCCGGCGGACTTCCCGCTCAAGGGCAACCTCGATTCCAACCTCTACCACGCTCCGGGCTGGCCCTCCTTCGAGGCGACCATCGCCGAGGTTTGCTTCCCGGACATCATCACCGCCGAGGACGCCGGGTACGACTGGCCGAAGAACGCCGAGGGATACCCCGGCGCGGGCAGCTACAAGTCAAAGGGGCGCGCGGCGGGCGAGCCGAAGGCGGGCTCCGGAGCCGCGGCCGGGAAGGCCGGCGGCAAGCGCGAGGCGGCTCGCGGCAAGGGCGGCGCGGCCGGCGGCAAGGGTGGCGCGGCCGGCGGCAAGGGCGGCGGGGCCGCGGCGAAGGGCGGCGCTGCCGCCAAGGGCGGCGCGGCCGGCGGCAAGGCCGGGGGCTTCGCGGGCGGGGCGGCCTCGGCCACCGCGGCGAAGGATGCCCGCGGGCGCGATCTTCCCAAGGGCGCGAATTGGGCCTCCGACGGCGACTGCCCGGCCAGCAGGCCGATCAAGGGCAACCTGAGCTCGATGCTCTACCACCGGCCCGGCACCGCGTTCTACGCCAACACCAACCCGGAGGTCTGCTTCGCGAGCGAGGCCGACGCCGAAGCGGCTGGCTACAAGCTTCCCCCGAGCCAGCGCGGCGAGGGCGGCAGCGGCGGCAGTGGTTCTGGCGGTCGCGGCAATGGTGGTTCCAGCGGTTCCAGCGGTTCCGGCGGCTCCGGCGGCGACTCCCGGCAGGGCGTCAAGGCCTCGGGCGGCGGCTCCGGCGACGCCGGGCCGGACGACGAGGGGAAGACCACGCGGTCGGGCCGCAAGGCGCCGAAGGGCTCCCGCCTGCCGAAGGGTGACGAGTGCCCGTCGAGCCACCCGGTGAAGGGCAACATGGACTCGATGCTTTACCACGCTCCGGGTTGGCCGTCCTACGACGCCACCATCCCCGAGGTGTGCTTCGCGACCAACCAGGGCGCGGCGGCGGCGGGCTTCAGCCGGCCGAAGAACGCCCCGGACAGCTAGCGCCGAACCGGCGACCCAGCCGCGCCCGTGACGCCTCCCGGCGTCGCGGGCGCGGTCCGTTCTGGCCAGCGGCGCGCTCCGCGTGCCATGCTTTCCGGCGGCGGGCGCCCTCGCTCGCCCCGTTCGATCAGATGAGCCCCGACGATGCCGCCGACCTCCGCCGAACCAACCTGCGATGACGTGGAATCCCTGCTTTCCGAGGACCGGATCGGACCTCGGGACGGCGCGGGGAAGCTGTGCGTGGTCGCCATGAGCGGCGGGGTGGACAGCGCAGTGACCGCGCTGGTGATGCGGGAGCGCGGGTATCGCGTGGTCGGCATCAACCTGCGGCTGTTCTCGCCGGACGACGAGGACCATCGCGCCAACCCCTGCTGCGGCATCCCGGCGATGGACGATGCCCGCCGCACCTGCGCCCGCATCGGCGTGCCGTTCTACGCCCTGAACATGGAGGCGGAGTTCGGGGAGGCGGTGATCGAGCGGTTCGTCGACGAGTACGCGAACGGCCGCACGCCCAATCCCTGCCTCGAATGCAACCGCGGCGTGAAGTTCCGGCACCTCGTCGAGCGCGCGCGAGCGCTGGGCGCCGATTGCCTTGCCACCGGCCATTACGCGCGCATCGCACATGGCGACCCCGCCGCCGGGGAGCCGCACCGCCTGCTGCGCGCGCTCGATCCGCTCAAGGACCAGAGCTACGTGCTGCATACCCTCGGTCAGGAGCACCTGGCCTACCTGCGGTTTCCCCTCGGCGGGCTGCGAAAACCCGAGACCCGGGCGCTTGCCCGGGCGTTCGGGCTGCCGGTGGCGGACAAGCCCGAGTCGCAGGAGATCTGCTTCGTCGGCAACCGGTCGTATGCGGATTTCGTCGCCGCGCGGCGGCCGGAGGCGGTTCGGCCGGGCGAGGTGGTGACCGCCGGCGGAGAGGTGATCGGGGCGCATCGCGGGTTCGCGCACCACACCGTGGGGCAGCGGCGCGGGTTGGGCATCGCCGCGAAGGAGCCGTACTACGTGCTCCGGCTCGAACCGGTGGCCAACCGGGTGGTGGTCGGCACGCGGGAGCAGGCGGCGGCAGCGGCGCTGGCCGCAGTTGGCGTGGCCTTCACCAACGGCATGTGGCCGTCCGGGCCCGTTTCCTGCGAGGCGATGGTGCGCTACCGCGGGAAGGCGGCCCCGGCGACGGTCTCGCCGGGGCCGGCCGGAAGCGGCGCGGCGACGGTCCGGTTCTACGGGGCCGGGGCGGGTCCGGTCGCGTCGCCGGGGCAGGCGGTGGTGTTCTATCGCGGGGACGAGGTGCTCGGCGGCGGCACGATCGCCGCGGTGGAGACGGCGGCGGGATGAGCGGCTCCCCGAACCGGGCGCTTCGCGGCATACTTGCAGGAGCGGAACGCGCCGGCATCCCGGCGAATCGCGCCGGGTACGGCGAGGGCACATGCTGATGGAGTTGTACGACGAGACGCCGTCCTCCGGACTCGACGGCAAGACGAAGGCGATGATCGCGCTCGGCGCGCTGGTGGTGCTGGGGATCATCGCGGGCATCAGCTACGGGCTTTACCGGCTCGGTGGCGCGGACCAGGCGCCGCTGGAGCGGATCCGCGACATCGCCATCATCTTCATCGTGCTGCTGGGCGCATTCACGGTGGTGCTGCTGGCGGGGGTGGCGGCCGCGCTGGCGTTCCTCCTCGTGCAGACCAAGGACCGGGTGATCCCGCTGCTGGAGGAGACGACGGAGACGGTTCGCCGGGCGCGCGGCACCGTCGAGTTCATGAGCGAGGAGGCGGTGCGGCCGGTGGTCAGCGCCGCCGGACGGGCCGCCCGCATCAGGGCGATGACCAGCGCGGTGCTCGGCCGCGACGGGCGCCGCTGACCCCGCGGCGCCAGCAGGGAACGGAGCAGGCCATGGCCATGGGCGACGGGAACGGCAACGGCAGCAGCGACGGGGGACGGGACATCCTGCTGGCGGGCGCGCCGAGATCGGGCGCGACGCTGGCGGCGCGGCTGCTTTCGACCGTGCCGGGGGTGGTGGCGCTCAACGAACCGCAGGTTCCCGGCCTCACCTGAAAGGACAACTCGGCCGCCCGTGTGGCGGCGGGCCTGCAGGAACTGTTTCGCACCCAGCGCGCCTCCGCGCTCGAGCGGGGCGAGGTGATCGGCAAGACCATCGACGGCCGCATCCCCGACGACAACTACCTGCCCGAACCCGGGCGGGACGGAATCCGCAAACTCGCCGTCAAGTCCGGTTCCTATCCGGTGACGCCGCCACAGCCGGGGTTCACGCTCGTCATCAAGCATGGGGTGCAGGGGGTGTTCGGGCTGGGCGACATGCCGCCGGAGATCCCGGCGATCGGCTTCGTCCGTAATCCGCTCTCGCTGCTCGTCTCCTGGATGCAGACCGATCTCGGGCTGCGCACGCAGGGGCGCTGCTCGGCGATCGACAAGATGGCGGCGGAGATCGGCCGCGATCTCAAGGCCCTCCCGGATGTGCTGGACCGGCAGATCGCCCTCCTGCACCGGGTGTTCGCGGAGATCGGCACTTTCCTCATGCCTGAGGAGGTCATCCGCTACGAGGATATGGTCGACAGCCGCGGCGCCGCACTGGCGCGGATTGCACCGGCGGCGGCCTCCCTCGATGTCAGCCTCGAAAACCGGAACATGAACCCGGTGTACGAGCCGTCCGAGATGATCCGCGTCGGCGAGCGGTTGCTGAAATCGGAGGGCGCGGCCTGGGCGTTTTACCGCAAGGACGAGGTGGATGCTCTGCTGGATGACGCCGCGTTCTTCCTCGGGTACTCCCGCCCGAAGCGCCGATAGCAGCGCGAACGTGCTGCCTGCCCGGACGATGCGGTGCGGCCGCATCTGCGGCCGAACGTGCTGCTGCTATCCAACCATGTTCCGGTTGGCCAGGCATCCCGGCGCCTGCGGTTGACCTGGCTCAAGCTCTTGCAACGATCTGGTAATGATCATCGCGATCCGCGTCGGCTACACTGACGGTAAGAGGGAGTTGCCGCCCAGGCTGCCCACAGGTGCACTGCGCCTTGCGCATTCGCCGGGTCGCCTCGGTTGTCGCGCGATCCGGGTGCCGGTCGCGGGCGCGGTGGCGGGGGTGAGCGCGGGCAGGATGTGTGGCGGCGTGCCGGTGCTTCCCGGCCGGGCTGGCAGCCCCGGGCGAACCGGAGCGGATCATCGCGGATGGTCCGCCCGATTCCGGGCAGGCGTACTGGAGCGCCGGAAGGAAGGTCGAGGTCATGCAGGGCTCATCGACGCGGCGGCGAGCGCTGGCCGCGATTGCGACGGGAGTGGGCGCGCTGGGCGCGGCGATGCGCGGGGCGTTGGATGTCGAGGCCCGGCGCGGCAAGCGCAAGGGTGGCGGCTGGGTCGCCTATGCCGACCGGGGCGAGGGAAAGCCGGATGGTTCGTCCATCGCCTTCTCGCTGTCGGTCCCGACCGGGAAGGTGCATCACCTGCGGAAGGGACGGCCGGTGTCGCTGGCGAAGGTGAGCGGGAACGACCGAACCCCCCGCCAGATGGGCCGGGTGACGATCAGCCAGCCGGGGGCAGCCGTCGCCGTTGCCGGCGCAGAAACCGCGACCGCGCGGTCCCGAGACATCACCCGTGTTTGCGAGGCCGCCGTGGCCGGATTCCGGGACACATCGATCGAGGTACGGTGCCCAAGGGGTTGGAAGACGATGTCAGTCGCTGCGGCTGCGGCCACGCCTTCCGCTACCGTCGGGGAGGCGCTTTTGAGAAAAGCTGGTCTGGAAGTTGGCTCATCGGACACCTACACCCCGGGTTGCTCGGCGGCTTCGCCCGATTACACCATGGGGTGCTATGAATGGACACCAGATGGATGTAGCGAGAACGGAGGATGGTACGTGACCACTTTTCCCGGTTGCACATGCTGCGGCTTCGATGTCCTTCCAATGTATGTTCACACCGACAGCTACTACAGTTCTGCTAGCAACTCTGGGCTGCGTGGTTGACCTTCTCGGTTAACGTGATCCGAGGGGCGGCCATGCCGAGCAGCGGCTGCTGCTGAAACAGGCGTGAAGCGCGGCTGGTCTGGCGCTACCCGCGGCGCGCAGATGCCACCCGGCCAGGCTGGCAGCCCCGGGCGAACCGGAGCGGATCATCGCGGATGGTTCGCCGGATTCCGGGCAGGCGCGCAGGAGCGCCGGAAGGGACGTTGAGGTCATGCAGGGCTCATCGACGCGGCGGCGAGCGCTGGCCGCGATAGCGACGGGAGTGGGCGCGCTGGGCGCGGCGATGCGCGGGGCGTTGGATGTCGAGGCCCGGCGCGGCAGGCGCAAGGGCGGCGGCTGGGTCGCCTATGCCGACGGTGGCGAGGGAAAGCCGGATGTTTAGTCCATCGACTTCTCGCTGTCGGTACCTACCGGGATGGTGTATCACCTGCGGAAGGCCCGCCCGGTTGCGCTGGCGAAGGTGCCCGGCAATGACAAAAGCCCCCGCCATATGGGCCGGGTGACGCTCGCACCGCCGGGGGCTACGGCCGCGGTAGCTGCCCCCGGCTGTGCGAGCGTCACC
>JBJTKE010000233.1:0-1096 GCA_046096285.1 Chloroflexota bacterium | reverse complement strand
GAGCAAGATCGTATGCGAAAGATTCGGCGCGGCGACGAGGTGCTCGTCACTTCCGGCCGCAACAAGGGACAGCGCGGCACCGTTCGCGTCAACGTGATCGCCGAAGATCGGGTGGTCATCGAAGGCGTGAACTTCGTCAAGAAGCACATGCGGGCGGGCCGCGCCCGCCAGGCTGGCATCATCCAGGTCGAGGCCCCGTTGCACGTCTCCAACGTGCGGCTCATCTGCCCCTCCTGCGGTCAGCCGACCCGCGTCGGCATCCGCAGGGACGCCAACAACAAGAACGAGCGCTACTGCAAGAAGTGCGACAAGTCCGTTCCCCGGCCAGCGGCCGAGTGACGAACCCCGGTAATTCGGCGGCGGCCTGAGCGCCCGGCGCGGGCGGACCAGGCGGGAACGCCGCAGCGATGAATGCTGAGGACATGACCATGGCTCCGAGGCTCCATGAGCGGTACAAGGAAGAAGTGGTCCCGGCCCTGATGAAGGAGTTCGGGTACAAGAACGTCATGCAGGTGCCGAAGATCCAGAAGATCGTCGTCAACATCGGCCTCGGCGAGGCCGTCGCCAACGCCAAGGCGATCGACGCCGCGGTCGGCGACCTGCAGCAGATCACCGGCCAGAAACCGGTCGTGACCCGGGCGAAGAAGTCCATCGCCGCCTTCAAGCTGCGGACCGGCATGCCCATCGGCGCGATGGTCACCCTGCGCGGCCCCCGCATGTACGAGTTCCTCGATCGCCTGGTCGGCATCACCCTGCCGCGCATCCGCGATTTCCACGGCGTCTCCCCGAACTCGTTCGACGGCCGCGGCAACTACACCCTCGGGCTGAAGGAGCAACTGGCCTTCCCCGAGATCGACTACGACAAGATCGACAAGACCCGCGGACTGGAGATGAGCATCGTCACCTCCGCGAGAACGGACGACGAGGGGCGGCGGTTGCTGGCCCTGATGGGCATGCCGTTCGCCAAGACCGAGCGGCGCGCCTAGACGGCGCGGGAAGAAGGAGAGCACGCGTGGCGAAGACGTCGCTGATCGTCAAGGCGCAAAAGCCGCCCAAGTTCCAGACCCGGCAGGTCAACCGCTGCAAGCAGTGCGGG
>JBJTKE010000232.1:0-6456 GCA_046096285.1 Chloroflexota bacterium | reverse complement strand
CCCCGCCCGCTCACTAGCCTTCGACCGGACGCGGCCCGCCGCCGCGATGCCCGCCGGAGCGATCGCCCGCACATCGCCGCTCGGGAGTTCGGCTCGATGCGCCGCCAGCCTATCCGCTTCCTCGCTCTCCTGCTCGCCCTGCCGGCGCTCCTCGTCGCCGCGGCGCCAGCCCTCGCCCAGACCGGCCCCGATCTCGGCGTCGTGTCCCGGCGGTACATCGTCATCGACGGCCGCACCGGCGAGATCTACGCCGAGCGCGGCATGCACGAACGCGTGCCCCTCGCCAGCCGCACCAAGATCGTCCCCTCCAGCGAGGCCATCGAATCCGCCCCGGACGACCTCCAGATCGTCACCTCCGACGCCGATCTCGTCGACTGGGAAGCCACCCAGGTCGGGTTCGAGCCCGGCGAGGTGTTCACCCTCCGCGACATGATCTACGGCATCTCCTCCCCTCTGGCAACGATGCCGCGCTCGCCGTCGCCCGCTCCCTCGGCGCCCAGCCCGGCGACACGCCCGAGCAATCCGTCCAACGCTTCATGGACCGCACCAACCAGCGCATCCGCGACATGGGCCTGACCGACACCACCCTCGTCAATCCCGACGGCTGGGGCGTCCCGGGCCACGCCTCCTCCGCCTACGACATCGCCGCCTTCACCATGTACGCTCTCAAGTACCCCCGCTTCGTCGAGGCCATCTCCGCCCCAACCTACGAGACCAGCACCGGCGGCTACGAACTCGTCAACACCAACAAGCGCCTCGGTTCCCAGGCCGACCTCCTCGGCGGCAAGACCGGCTACGACGACACCGCCGGCTACTGCCTGATGCAGGTCGCCCGCCGCGGCGCCGACGTCATGATCTCGGTCACCCTCGACGGCGTCGCCCCCGACACCTGGTACGACGACAACAAGGCCCTCCTCGATTACGGCTTCGGGCAGGCCGCCCTCCGCCGTGAAACCGGGAGCGGCGTCACCGGCCAGATCGCCCGCTACCTCGATCCCGACGCCGCCGTCATCCAGTCCATGGCCCGGGCCGTCATCACCGTCGGCCCCGACCGGGTCATGACCTTCGCCCAGACCGCCCCACTTCCCGCCATCGCCCCGGCCAGCGCCGCCGCCGCACCTGCCGCCGAGTCCGCCCTGGCCCTGTCGCAGCCCGCCGCTCCCGGACGCACCCTCAAGGGTCTCTGGCTCGCTCTGGCCATTGCGCTCGTCGTCGCGGGCGCCCGCACCGCCGCTCACTGGACCGACCGCCGATCCCCCCGCGCCCATCCCGATTGACGCTCCGCGCCCCCAACCCTATCCTTTCCACAACCGAAGAACCCGCGGCGTTGATCGGGTCGAGTACCCGGCGGCCACCGACAGCAACCGCTCCCGCGGCTGAGAGGAGCGATCGGTCCCGGCCCCGGCGAACACCCCCCGTGAGCCGTCTCCCCAACGCCGTCAGGCTGGTAGGGCAGACCGGTTGGCCCCGGTACCGGCCGAATCGAGCGGCGCGGCCTCCTGTCCGCGCCGGAACGAGGGTGGAACCACGCCGGCCCGGCGTCCCTTGCGGGATGCCGGGCCGTTTTCGGTCGCCGCGCGGAGTAACACCATGAGCGCTTCCGGCATGGACAACGAGATCGCCGAGATGGACATCGCCGTCGACGCGGGCGACGCCGAGGCCTACGAACTGGCCCGCATGCGCCATTCCTGCGCCCACCTCATGGCCGAGGCCGTCCAGGAGATCTTTCCCGACGCCCGGTTCGGCATCGGCCCCGCCATCGAAAACGGCTTCTACTACGACTTCGACCTCCCTCGTCCGCTCACCCCCGACGACCTCGCCGAGATCGAGGCTCGCATGGCCGCCAACCGCGCCCGCGCCGAGGTCTTCGCCCGCGAGGTCGTCTCCCGCGAGCAGGCCCTCGAAATCTTCCGCGGCAACCCCTACAAGGTCGAACTCATCGAGAACCTTCCGCCCGGCGAAACCATCACCACCTACCGGCAGGGCGCCTTCCTCGACCTCTGCCGCGGCCCCCATGTCGCGTCCACCGACCGCATCGGCCCCTTCAAACTGCTCTCCATCGCCGGAGCCTACTGGCGCGGCGACGAAAAGCGCCCCATGCTCCAGCGCATCTACGGCACCGCCTGGCCCACCCAGGACGCCCTCGACGCCCACCTCACCAGGCTGGAGGAAGCCCAGCGCCGGGACCACCGCCGCCTCGGCAAGGACCTCGACCTTTTCTCCGTCAACGAGGAGATCGGGCCCGGGCTCATCCTTTGGCATCCCCGGGGCGCGATGATCCGCTACCTTGTCGAGCAGTTCGAACAGAAGGAGCAACTCGCCCGCGGCTCCGACCTCGTCTACACCCCCCACATCGCCTCGGAAAAGATCTACCGGACCTCGGGCCACCTCGAAACCTACAAGGAAAACATGTACAGCCCGATGTCCATCGAGGAGGTCGACTACTACCTCAAGCCCATGAACTGCCCCGGCCACATCATGATCTACAAGAGCCGGGTCCACTCCTACCGCGACCTCCCCATCCGCCTCGCCGAACTCGGCACCGTCTACCGCTACGAGCGCTCCGGCACGCTCCACGGCATGTTGCGCGTCCGCGGCTTCACCCAGGACGACAGCCACATCTTCTGCATGCCCGATCAGGTGATCGACGAGGTCCGCGGCGTCATCGACCTCGCCATCCACATGGCCGGCGTCTTTGGCTACCAGTTCCAGGCCTACCTTTCCACCCGCCCCGAAAAGGCCATCGGCTCCGACGAGGTCTGGAGCCAGGCCACCGACGCCCTCAAGCGCGCCATGGAGGAGCGCGGCCTCTCCTACAAGATTGACGAGGGCGGCGGCGCTTTCTACGGCCCCAAGATCGACATCAAGTGGGTCGACGCCCTCGGCCGCGAGTGGACCGGCCCCACCATCCAGGTCGACTTCAACCTCCCCGAGCGCTTCGACGTCTCCTACGTCGGCGAGGACGGCGACCGCCATCGCGTCGCCATGCTCCCCCGCACCCTCCTCGGCTCCATGGAGCGGTTCGTCGGCGGCCTCGTCGAGCACTACGCCGGGGCGTTTCCCGTCTGGCTCGCGCCCGTCCAGGCCCGCATCATCCCCATCACCGACGACCAGGTGCCCTTCGCCCGCGACGTCCAGCGCGCCCTCACCGACGCCGGCCTCCGCGCCGACGTCGACGACGGCCGCGACCGCATGCAGGCCAAGATCCGCAACGCCCAACTCGAGACAATCCCCTACATGCTCGTCATCGGCAAGCGCGAGGTGGAGGCTGGCGCCGTCGCCGTCCGCCTCCGCAACGGCCGCGATCTCGGCGCGATGCCCGCCGCCGACGCCGTTTCCCTCATCGCCGGCCGCGCCGCCAGCAAGTCCCTCTACCTCGATGACGCCGAGGAGATGGAGGCCGCCCTCTGAACCCGGCCGCCGCCGTTCCGCTCCCGGCGGAACGGCGGCGCAGCGGTCCGTTCACGCCAGCGACGTGTACCGCTCGCCGTCCTTCACCAGGTCCGACATCCACAGCACCGTTTCGCCGTCGCTCGCGTTCCACACCGTGTGAATCGTCGGCACGTCGAACTCGTCGTAGGCGATGCAATCCCGCGGCCCGATCACCACCTCCGTGTTCAGCGGGATCTTCTCCGAACTCGCCGGCCTGCTCCCGGTTCCCCCTCGCGTCACCGTCGCCGACCCCTGCTGCAGCGTCATCGCCAACGCTCCCGATTGCACGCAGGCCACCTGCGCCATCGGGTGCGAGTGCGCCGCCGACGTGGACCCCGGAGCCCACACCAGTTGCGTCATCTGCAGCCGGTATCCCGGCGCGGCCACCGGTGTCACCGCCCCCAGCACCGAGCAGCACAGCGGGTTCGGTCCGTTGCACGCCCCGTTCGCCCCGCAGGTGCACACCGCCGCGATGCACCCTTCGTCGTCCGGCGCGCAGGTCGCCGCTCCCCGGCAGGCCACGCACCGCCCGGCCTCGCACACCGGGGTCGATCCCCCGCAGTCCTCGCCGCCGCCGCAGGCCGCGCACGTTCCGCCGCGGCAGGCTGGCGTCCGCCCGGCGCACTCCCGGCAGGCCTGACCCCTTGTTCCGCAGGCCGCGCTCGTTCCGCCCGGCCTGCACATCGTGCCCTCGCAACACCCCGGGCAATTCCGCCCCGAGCACGCCGCCTCCGCGCTCTTCCGGCACTGCCCCGCCCGGCAGACCATTCCCGTGCAGCAGTCGAATTCCCTCTCGCAGGCTCCCCCGGCCGTCACGCAGCCGCCGTCGCACCGGCCCTCCACGCATGTGCCGCTGCAGCAATGGCGCCCTGCCCCGCACGTCCTGAAGTTCGGCTTGCACCGGCAGATGCCCCCGGCGCAGTACCTCGTCGCGCACTGCCGGTTCCCGGAGCACGTCCGGCCGTCTCCCCCGCCGGCGGCGGCCGGTCCCCCGCTCCCGGCCCCGGCCACGGAGGTCCGCCCTGCGCCGAGCATCGCCAGCACGGTCCCCGCCAGTCCCTGCCTGCGCGTCGCCCCCCGGCCAACCGCCCGGGCCACCGCGTCGAACCTTCCCCGGTCCATGTGTCTGCTCCCGTCCGTGCCTCCGGTTTCCCATTTCGCTCGGGAAACCACGGAGGCCCTTGCACGAAACGGTACCAGAGCGCACCCCCGGAGGACGCGCCCTGCCGCCGTAGCCCCCATGTCTTGCCACCCCGCCGCCCGCTGCTATCGTGCCGCCATCACGGGAACGGGAGGAGCAGTTCATCGTGGGTCCGGTTGTCGTCTGGATTCTCGGCGACCAGGTGCTGGAGCGGCATCCCGCCCTCGCGCGCGCCGAGCAACTCGCGCCCCGCGAGAACATTCGCGTCCTCCTCGTCGAGAGCCGCATGCGCCTCTCGCAGCAGCCCTACCACCGGCGCAAGCTCACCCTCATCCTCTCCGCGATGCGCCACTACGCGGAGTCCCTCCGCGCCGCCGGCTGGTCGGTCGATCTCGCCGCGGCCGATGACTTTTCCACCGCACTGCACGCCCACGCCGAGACCTGCCGACCCTCCCGCCTGCTCTGCATGGCCGCCTCGGAGTTCGCCGCCCGCCGGTTGCAGGAGGGCCTGTCCGCCACCTACCCCGCCCCGGTCGAGGTCCTGCCCAACACCCAGTTCCTCATCGGCCAGTTCGACCCCTGGGCGGGCGAAGACCCGCGCCTCACCGTGATGGAAACCTTCTACCGCCGGATGCGCCAGCACTTCGGCCTGCTCCTCGAGTCCGACGGCTCGCCCGCCGGCGGCCGCTGGAATTTCGATGCCGACAATCGCAAACCGCTCCCCGCCCGCACCGCCATTCCCGACCCCCGTTGCTTCCAACCGGACCCCATCACCCGCCGGGTCATTGCCGAGGTCGAGAACATCCCCGGGGCCATCGGCCCCGCCGCGGGTTTCGATCTCCCGGTCACCCGCGCCGACGCACTCGCCTCCCTCGACGACTTCATCGCCCACCGCCTTCCCGCCTTCGGGCCATTCGAGGACGCCATGCGCTCGGGCGAGGGCGTCCTCTTTCACTCCCGCCTCTCCGCCGCCCTCAACATCGGCCTCCTGGAACCGCTCGAGGTGGCCCGCGCCGCCGAACAGGCCTGGCGCGACGGCCGCGCTCCCATCGAATCCGTCGAGGGCTTCGTCCGCCAGATCATCGGCTGGCGGGAGTACGTCGCCTGGCATTACTGGCGGCAGATGCCCGGTCTCTGGGAAGCCAACGCCTGGGAGGCCCGCGCCCCCCTTCCCGCCTGGTTCTGGTCCGGCGACACCGACCTCGCCTGCCTCCGCGACGTGCTCCGCCGCGTCCTCGCCACCGGCTACAGCCACCATATCGAGCGGCTCATGATCCTCTGCAACTTCTCGATGCTGGCCGGCCTCGATCCCGCCGAGGTCGCCCACTGGTTCCTCGCCGCCTACGAGGACGCCTACGAGTGGGTCGTCCTCCCCAACGTCATCGGCATGGGCCTCAACGCCGACGGCGGCCGCGTCGCCACCAAGCCCTACGTCTCCGCCGCCGCCTACATCAACCGCATGAGCGACTTCTGCCGCGGGTGCCGCTACGACCGCAACCGCCGCACCGGCGACGGCGCCTGCCCCTACAACACCCTGTACTGGGATTTCATGATCCGCAACGAGACCCGGCTCAAGGCCAATCCCCGCACCGGCCCGGCCGTCCTCGGCGTCGCCCGCATCGGCCCGGACGAGCGGGCCGCCATCGCCGCTCAGGCCGACGCCTTCCGCGCCTCCCTCCCCGCCTACGCCGCCGACTCCGGAGCCGCCCCATGCGAGGCGTGAAGAAGCAGCATCTTCCTGGGAAGATCTGTCCGGTGTGCGGTCGCCCCTTTTCCTGGCGCAAGAAGTGGGAACGCGACTGGGACCAGGTCCTCTACTGCAGTGACCGCTGCCGCCGCGCCGCCCGGCCCGCCCGCAAGGAAGCGCCATGACCACCGACCTC
>JBJTKE010000231.1:0-1425 GCA_046096285.1 Chloroflexota bacterium | reverse complement strand
ATTCCGGCCCCGCCGGCGCCCGCCGCGTCCTCGGCGACCCCGCCGCCGACATCGCCCTGCTCGAAACCGCCCGCGGCGGCATCCTCCTCCGCGGTCTCGCCTGCCAGTCCTTTGACGTCTCCGTCCTCACCAACGTCACCGCCGACCACCTCGGCCTCCACGGCATCCACACCGTCGAGGGCCTCGCGAAGGTCAAGAGCGTCGTCATCCGCGTCACCCGCCCCGGAGGATGGGCCGTCCTCAACGCCGACGACCCCCTCGTCCGCGGCGCGGCCGCCGCCACTCATGCCAGCCGCTTCTGGTTCTCCCGCGACCCCGCCAACCCCCACGTCCTCGCCGATCTCAACGACGGCGGCCGCGCCATGCTCGCCGCCGACGGCTGGATCACCGAAGCCAGCGGCAGCGCGCGCGGCGACGCCCGCACCCCCATCCTCCCCATCGCCGAGGTCCCCATCACCTTCGGCGGCCGCGCCCTCCACATGGTGGAGAACGCCCTCGCCGCCGCCGCCGCCCTGCGCGCCCTCGGCCTCTCCCCGGAGCAGGTCGCCGCCGGCCTGCGCGACTTTGGCAGCGACCCCGCCCACAACCCCGGCCGCAACGACCTCTACCGGGTCAACGGCGGCACGGTCCTCATCGACTACGCCCACAACGAGGCCGGCGTCCTCCACATGTGGGACCTTGCCCGATCCTTCGTCGAACCGGGCGGCAAGCTCACCGGCGTCGTCGGTTCCGCCGGCGACCGCACCGACGAGATCATCCGCGCCCTCGGTCGCATCGCCGCCGAGAAGGCCGACGAGGTCCTCATCAAGGAAACCCAGCGCTACCTCCGCGGCCGCGAATCCAACGACCCGATCAACCTGCTCTTCATCGAAGGCTTCCGCGAGGCAGGCAAGGACCCCCTCGCCATCATCGAGACCGAGGGCGACGCCCTCCGCTGGGCCATCGCCCGCATGCATCCGGGCGACGTCGTGGCCGTCATGTGCTTCGAGGATCCCCCCGGCACGCGGGCCATCGCCGCCTCGCTTGCGGGGTGAGGCTGTGCCCATGCGCCGGAACACCGCCGCCGCACGAAGTCTTCGACAGGACCTCACCCCGGCGGAGCAGCGGCGTTGGGCCGGTCTCCGCGCTCACCGCGCCGCGGGACTGCACATCCGCCGCCAGCATCCCGTCGGCGCCAACGTGCTGGACTTCGCCCCGCCATCGAGCCGCGTGGGCATCGAACTGGACGGTGAGGTCCACGAAACCCGCCATGAAGCGGACTCGGCGCGAACCGCCGTCCTGGAGGAAGCAGGCTACCGGATCATCCGCTTCCCAAACGCGCGGATATTCGAGGACCTCGACGGGGTGATGGCTGAAATCGTCGCCGCCGCCAGGGGGTGAATCTCCTGGCCGGGGGAGGGCCCCCTACCCCCACTCCTCCTCATC
>JBJTKE010000230.1:0-1539 GCA_046096285.1 Chloroflexota bacterium | reverse complement strand
GGCCGGCAGCGGGTCGCCACGCCGGGGGGAGGGCGGTCAGGGCCGGGGTTCACGCGAAGCGGGCGGGGTCGAAGGGCCGCAGCACCTCGGGCACGCGGCCGGTGTCGATCTGTTCGGCGAGGGCATCGGCGGTGGCGGGGGCGAGGGTGACGCCCATCATCGAGTGGCCGCTGGCGATGGCCAGGTTGCGCCAGCCCTTCGCCCAGCCGATGACGGCCAGGCCGTCCGGGGTCAGCGGGCGCAGGCCGTTCCAGCGCCGAACGCCGGGAGCGTCGAGGTCGATCCGGTCCGGCCAGCCGGCGATCGCCTCGCCGGTGCGGTCGACGAGCGCGCGCAGCCGCTCCGGCCGGAAGCGGTGGTTGAGTCCGGAGAGTTCCATCGTGCCTGCGAGGCGCAGCATGCCGTTCATCGGGGTGATGGCGACCCGCGTCTCGTGCAGGTAGAGCGGGTGGCTGATGGGGTCCGGCAGCGGCGGCGGCGGGGCGAGGTCGATGCTGTACCCCTTGCCGCCCTCGATCGGCACGCGGATGCCCAGCGGGGCGACCACCTGCGGAGTCCACGCCCCGGCCGCCACCACCACCACGTCGGCGGCGTAGCTGGCCGCGTCGGTGACGACCGAGCGGACCAGGCCGTTGGCGGCGCCCATGCCGACCACGCGCTCGCCGGGGCG
Source organism: Chloroflexota bacterium (assembly GCA_046096285.1). GTDB lineage: Bacteria > Chloroflexota > Chloroflexia > Thermomicrobiales > UBA6265 > CADCWF01. The sequence continues at coordinate 869 of JBJTKE010000230.1, read as the reverse complement.
CATGTCCGCTCCGCCGAACTCGAGGCGTCGCCAGAGGCCGGTCACCAGCGTGTCGGGCCGGACCGAGCGCTCCTGCCGCAGCCAGTAGCCGCCGGAGACACTGCGGGAGAGGGCGGGCTCGAAGGCGCGCGCCTCGTCGCCGGTGAGCAGCGGCGGCATCTCCACCCCGAACGGCGCAAGTTGCGCGAGGTTGGCGTGGTCGTGGTGCAGGGCCGCCTCGTGGACGTAGGCGAAGAGCAGGCCGTCGCGGTGCTCCTCGAACTCCACACCGTGCTCGGCGAGGTCGTCGTAGCGTTCGAAGGTGCGGCGGGCCAGTTCCGCGGTGGCCGCCGTGCCGGCGGCGTACTGCCGGGCGTTGCAGTTCCGCCAGAAGGCGGCCAGCCAGCGCAGGAACGCCGGGTCGGCCCGCGGCGCGATGTAGAGCGGGCTGTCCGATTTCAGCATCCACTTCAGGGATTGCGCGGTGAGCCCCGGCGCGGGCACCGGCTCGGACAGGGACGGGCAGACCCAGCCCGCGTTGACATGGGAGGCCGCCTGCTCGCGGGGACCGGCGTCGATCACCGTCACCTGCGCGCCGCGCCGCTGCAGGGCGAACGCCGTGCACAGCCCGATGACTCCGCCGCCGATGATGACTGCCGACCGCGCCACGGTGACCCTCCGCGCTTGACGGTGCGGGATGCCCGGTCTCCCGCGATCTCCGCCAAGTATCGCAGCAGGCGCGGGCGCAGGCGCGGGCGCGGGCTGGCTGCTCTCCGACGCCTTCGCGATCAACGACGCGGGCTGGATCGCCGGGCAGGGCGCGTTCATGGGCCAGCGCCGCGGCTACCTGCTGGTTCCCGCGCCGACGGCCTGATCGCAGGCGCGGCCGG
>JBJTKE010000229.1:0-1453 GCA_046096285.1 Chloroflexota bacterium | reverse complement strand
GGCTAGCAGGACGACGCAAGATGGCCGGGCGGCGCTCGCCGCCCGGCCGCGCGCCGGTCTCGCGGGGTCCTACAGTTCCTGGTGGTAGGCGAAGAGCCGGTCGCCATCGAGGCGGCGCAGCTTCTGGAGCGCCTCGTTCTCGATCTGGCGGACCCGCTCCCGGCTGATCTGCAGCTGCTCCCCGACCTCGGCCAGGGTGTGCTGGTGGCCGTGGCCGAGTCCGAAGCGGAGTTGGAGCACGAGCTTTTCCCGCGGGCTCAGGCTGTCGAGGGCGGCGTTTACGTCGCGCTTGAGCATCGACTCGCTGGCCGCCTCGTAGGGCGTTTCCGACACCTCGTCGGCGATCAGGTCGCCGAGGCTGGTTTCGTCCTCGCTGCCGATGGGGGTCTCGAGGGAAATGGTGCGCTGCGCGGCCTGGACGATCTGGTGGATCTTCTCCGGCTGCACGCTCATCGCCTCGGCGACCTCCTCCGGGCTCGGCTGGCGGCCGAGTTCCTGGGCGAGCAGGTTGAGGGTCTTGCGGTAGCGGGAGATCGAATCGCCCATGTGGACGGGGAGGCGGATCGTCCGGCTCTGGTCGGCGATGGCGCGGGTAATCGCCTGCCGGATCCACCAGGTCGCGTAGGTGCTGAAGCGGAAGCCCTTGCGCCAGTCGTACTTCTGGACCGCGCGCATGAGCCCGATGTTGCCCTCCTGGATGAGGTCGAGCAGGGTCAGCCCGCGGTTGACGTAGCGCTTGGCAATGGAGACGACAAGGCGGAGATTGGCGCGGACGAAGCGCTGGGTGGCGTTGAGGTCACCCTCCTCGACGGCCTTGGCGAGTTCGATCTCCTGCGCGTGGGTGAGCAGCGGGGTCTCCGCGATCTCGCGAAGGTAGAGCCGAACCGGGTCGTTTAAGAAGTTGGGATCGAGACGCTGGAGCACGTCGAGATCGCGCTCGAGGTCCGCCTCCGGTTCCTCCACCACGTCCGCAAGCTGGGTCTGGATTTCTTCGGGAATGTCGATCCGGTCGTCCGAGCCGACGCCGCTGGCGACGAGTTCGTCGATCTTCTCCACATCGTAGGATTGCAGGCGGTCGCTCATACGGGGAATCCTCCTTTGCGCCGGGAGACCGGGGGTGGTGGTTGGCCGGTCGTCGATCTCCCGGGCCGCTAGGGTGCGCGATCGTCGCCGCGCACCGCTCCGGCGTGCCAGTGGCTGTCGCAAGAACCCGTCCGCGACGCCCGCGGGTTCCGGCAAAACATGCCGAACCAGTACTACATTCCTACGCCGGTCCGGGCGCGGCGGTTTCGCGCCCGATCATACCAGACATGTACGGACATTCGGTCGCGGTCATGAGGAGAGGGCTCCTGCACATGAAGCGGCGGGGCGCCCCAGTGGGCGCCCCGCCCCCGGTGGGGTGCCGGAGGTGGGGTGAGTGGCCCCCGCCACCGCCGCCCCCCGGGGGGGGTGC
>JBJTKE010000228.1:0-4816 GCA_046096285.1 Chloroflexota bacterium | reverse complement strand
GGCGGCGTTCTCACTCTCCGCATGCACGATCGCTGGCGGCACGTCGTTCTGGGCGATCCCCTGCAGGATGGCCGCGGTCCGCTCCGGGTGGCTGGTTTCACCATGCACCACCACCAGCCCGGCGCCCCGGCCCAGCAGCCTCCCGGTCTCCTGCAGGTCATCGACCGGCGTCGGCCGCGCCGCCCCGATCATCTGCACCTGCCGACCCGGTCCAAGAGGGCCCACCGCCCGCAGCGGCACGCGCATGAACCACGGCGGGGCGGGGCGATCCACGATGACGGTCGCGCCCCGGATCGCGAACACGTTGAACGACCCCGGAATCGCCATCGGGTCCGGCCGATAGCTGGCCGCGGCCGCGGCGATCGCGGCGGCGGGTACGCCGCAGGCCCGTGCGAGCGCCGCCGCGGTCAGCAGGTTCGCCACCTGGAACCCGAACAGGCCGCCTCCGGAGATCGGCGCATCGGCGACGGTCAGCAGGGTCGCCGCGCCCTCCGCCGGGCCGAAGTGCACATCTCCCGCCTCGACCCACGCCGCGACCCCGCCCCGCGCGAGATGCGTCCGCACCAGCGGCGTGTCGCGCGACTGCGTGACGAGGATGTTCCGGGGGTCGTCCTCGTGGTCGCCGCCCGCGACCGCCCAGTCGTCGCCGTTCAGCACGAACCGCGCGCCCGGCCGGGCGGCGGCGCGCACCGTTCGCAGCGCCCGGACGGCCCGCAGCGTCTCGTCCTGGAGGAGGCAGGCGTCGTTGTTGGCGCACAGGTTGGTGACTGCCACCAGCGGGTAGGCTTCCTCGGGCAGGCCGACCGCGTGCACCGTGTCCCAGTCCAGTTCCTGGATCGCGAGGTCGAGGTCGCCGCTGGCGACCAGCGCCAACCCGCGGGTCCACGGCACCAGTTCGCCGCGTTGCTTGCGGCCGGCGATCGTCACGCCGTGGTCGGTCCACAGCACCGTGCGCAGGCCGGCCGCCGCGAGCATGGCGTCCAGCAGGTGGATGCCCGTCGTCTTGCCGCGCGACCCGGCGATAGCGATGACCGGCTGCGCGCCGGATCGGCGCAAGCGGCCAATCCAGCCGGGAACCGAGTCGGGTAGCGGCGCGGGCGCCTCCGCCCGACGGGTCAGTTCGCTCACGCTCATCGGCGCGTCTCCAGCAATCGTTCCAGCGCGGGCAGGATCGCGCGGTAGGCCGTTCCGCGATGGCTGGTCCGGTCTTTCTCGCCGGGCGTCAGTTCCGCCATCGTACGGCCGTCCGGCAGCACGAACAGGGGGTCATACCCGAACCCGTGCTCCCCGCGCTCCGTGAACCCCACCGAACCCTCGCAGACGCCTTCGGCCTCGGCCCAGATTCCCTCCGGCGTGGCAACGGCCACGGCGCACACGAAGCGCGCCGCCCGCCCCCCTTCTGGCGCCGCCGCCAGAGCCGCCAGCAGGGCGGCCCGGTTCCGGGCGTCGGAGGCCGGTTCGCCGGCGTACCGCGCCGAGCGGATGCCCGGCGCACCGCCCAGCGCCTCGACCGCGATGCCGGAGTCGTCGGCGATGGTCGGCAGCCCCGATTGCCGCGCCCCGGCGAGGGCCTTGAGCCGCGCATTTTCCGCGAAGGTCGCGCCCGTCTCCTCGGGCATCGTCACCCCTTCATCGGCGAGCGAGCGGATGCGCACCCCCGGCGGCAGCAACCGCCCGAACTCGGCGAGTTTCCCGCGATTGGACGTGGCCACCAGCAGCGCGGGCCCGGTTCCGCCGGCGTTCATGCAGTCGTCTCCTCCGGGAGGAAGCCGAATGCGCGCCGCGCATTGGCGGTCGTCACCCGGGCGAACTCCCGTTCGTCGAGACCCCAGAGCGCGCACATTCTGCGGCCGATCAGCGGGACGTTGGCGGGCATGTTGCGCCGGCCGCGGGCTCCGGCGGGGATCAGGTAGGGTGCATCGGTTTCGAGCAGGATCTGGTGCACCGGGACCATCTCCAGGAGCGTCCGCAACGACGCCGATGCCTGTTTCGTGGCCAGGCCGCCGACGCCAAACATAGCATTTGCCGCAATGGCAAAGCGAACGTACGGTTCCGAGCCGTCGAAGCTGTGCAGGATCAGCGGCGGCAGCGCGGGCTCCGACGCGAACACCGCGAGGATTTCCGCCTCCGCCGCCCGCTGATGGATCACCGCGGGCAGCCCGAGGGCGCGCGCCAGCCGCAGTTGCTCCCGGAGGGCGGTCTCCTGCTGCGGCGCCGGGGGTCCGTTCCAGTAGAAGTCCATGCCGATTTCGCCGATGGCGCACGGGGAAGCGGCCTGGCAGAGGTCGGCCAGGCGGTCGAGCGCCGGGCCGCAAAACTCGCCGGCGTGGCCGGGATGGATGCCAAGCGCGAACGAGACCCTCCGGTGCGCCGCGCCGAGCGCCAGCGTCGAGTCCCAGCGCTCCTCGCAGTAGCCGATGTTCACGACCCGGCGCACTCCCGCGGCGGCGGCGGCGGCGAGGGTTTCGTCGCGGATGCCGTCGAAGGCGTCATCGTCGAGGTGGCAGTGGGTGTCGATCCAGCAGGCGCTGGCGTCGCCGGTCACTTGACCGTCACGCTCTTGGCGAGGTTGCGCGGGCGGTCGGGGTCGTTCCCGCGGAGCAAAGCCGTGTGATAGCCGAGCAACTGGGCCGGCAGGGCGGCCACGATCGGGAACGCCTCCGCCACGTCGGGGGCGGGAATCGACACGTCGAACGCCGGGTCTGGGTCCCCGCCGACGCCGATGATGTAGCCGCCCCGGCTCCGCAACTCCATCGCCCCCGAGAGGACGTCGGCCCGGGTTTCATCCGGCGGCGCATAGACGATGCAGGGCGTGCCCGGTTCCACCAGCGCGATCACGCCGTGCTTGAGTTCCCCCGCCGCGAATCCCTCCGCGTGGATGTACGAGACCTCCTTGATCTTCAGCGCCGCTTCGAGCGCCGAGGGGTAGGAGAGCCCGCGGCCGATCACGAACAGGCTGGGCGCGGCGACGATCCGGTGGGCGACCTCGCGCACCCGGTCCACCGCATCCTCCCGCAGCATGGCTTCGAGCCCATCCGCCGCGCGTTCGGCGAGTTCAGCGCCCCGGCCGGGCGTGCCCGCCATCGCGTGGGCGGCCAGCAGCAACGCCGTCACCTTTGCCGTGTAGGACTTGGTGGCCAGCACGCACTGCTCCGCCCCCGCGCCGAGATGGACCCGGAGGTCCACCATGCGATCGAGCGTCGAGTTCGGCACGTTGACGAGCGCCGCCAGCCGCGCCCCGCGCGCCCGGGCGGCCAGCATCCCCTCGATCACATCCACGGTCTCTCCGCTCTGGGAGAGGGCCACCACCAGCGTGCCCGGCCCGATGAACGGCTCCACCAGCGGGAACTCGGAGCCCGCGACCACCTGTGAAGGCGCCCCCGCCACCCGGGAGAGCAGGTAGCGGCCGGTCATGGCCGCATTGGCCGCGGTGCCGCAGCCGAGCAGCACGATCTGGCTGGCCGCGCGCATTTCGGCCGCGAGCGCCTCGATCTGCGTCATGCCGCCCGCCACCATCCGCCGGATGACGCCGGGCTGCTCGTCCATCTCCTTGGCCATGAAGTGCGGATACTGGCCAAGCGAGGCGTCGACCGCATCGAGGTGCAGGGCCACCGTATCGGCAGGGATCGGCGCCAGCGTTTCCCGCTCGAACAGCGAGATGCCCTGCCGGGACATGCGCAGCAACTGGTGGTCCTCGAGGTAGATCACGCCGTCCACGTGCGGCCGCAGCGCGAGCGCGTCGGAGGCGATGTAACACCCCGTCGGGCCGGCGCCCGCGACCAGCGGCGACACTCGCTTGGTGGCCGCCATCTCGCGGGTCGCGGCGTCCATGACGACGATCGCGTTGTAGCCCTGCAAGAGCGAAAACACCGACGACAGCGCCTCGGCGAGGGCATCTCCCGCGGCGAGGCGGTCTTCGATCAGGTGGGCCACGACCTCGCTGTCGGTCTCGGACGTGAAGACGTGGCCGCGCTCGGTCAGGTCCTGCCGGAGCGCCCGGTGGTTCTCGATGATCCCGTTGTGGATGACCGCGACGCGGCCCGTGCAATCGAGATGGGGGTGGGCGTTCGGCTCGGTCACCCCGCCGTGCGTGGCCCACCGCGTGTGGCCGAAGCCCATGTCGGTCGGAGCGGCCTCGTGGGTGGCCCCGGCGATGCGCCCGGTTTGCTTGGTGACGTCGATCAGGTCGCCCGCCGCGAGTGCGATGCCCCACGAGTCGTACCCGCGGTACTCGAGCGTCTGCAACCCGCGCAGCAGGTCGGCGGCGAGGTCGGTTGGCTCGCCGATATAGCCGAAAACGCCGCACATGGTCCATTCCTTTCGCAGGTTCGCGCCGCCGCGCTCGCAGGCGGGTTCCGCCTGCGACACGGCTGGCTCGTCGCGCTGGTTTCGGGAAGGGCGGAGGGCGGCGCGGGGATGCGCATGGGGTTGGCGCACGCTGGCCGGCGTTTGTCGGCGGATCACTCCGCCGGTTTGTACCGGACATCACGACCGTGCGAGCCGGGAGACCACCCGCCGAAAGGTTCGATCGGTCTCCACCTCGTCAGCTTGCGCCTCCACGCAAGCCCCGGCGCTTCTGAATCATCCCCGGGCAATTGCCTCAAGACCCTGCCCCGGACCGAGTATAGGACGCGGGAGGAAGCGCGGCAATCGCGCCATCTATACTCGCCGCGGCCGCGAGGCGCCCTGCGCCGGGCGCGGCGGTGCAGGCGGGAGGTCGGCGGTGATTGGGCGGTACACGCGGCCGGAGATGGGCGCGATCTGGAGCGACGAGGGGAAGATCGCCCGCTGGCTGGCGGTGGAGATCGCCGTCTGC
>JBJTKE010000227.1:0-18765 GCA_046096285.1 Chloroflexota bacterium | reverse complement strand
CGCCGTCGCGCAGCCACTCGAGCACGGGCTGGCCCCCTGGGGTATGGCCGTCGTACCAGCGGCGGCGGCGGAGCACGGGGTGGGCGCGGCGGAGGTCGATCAGGCGGCGGGTGAAGGCGAGCATGTGCTCGTCGCGCGGCTCAAGCGTCCAGTCGAACCAGCTGATCGGGTTGTCCTGGCAGTAGGCGTTGTTGTTGCCCTGCTGGGTGCGGCCGAGTTCGTCGCCGCCGAGCAGCATCGGGGCGCCCTGGGAGCAGAGCAGGGTCGCCAGCAGGTTGCGCTTGATGCGGTCGCGGATGGCGAGGACGTCGGGGCGGCTGGTGGGGCCCTCGACGCCCCAGTTCCGGGAGTTGTTGTCGCTGGCGCCGTCGCGGTTGTCCTCGCCGTTGGCCTCGTTGTGCTTGTGGTCGTAGGAGACGAGGTCCTCGAGGGTGAAGCCGTCGTGCGCGGTGACGAAGTTGACGCTGGCGGCGGGGCCGCGGCCGCCGGCCCGGAACAGATCGGGCGAGCCGGCGAGGCGGGAGCCGAGTTCGGCCAGGGGTTGCCCGCCGCCGCGCCAGAAGGCGCGCACGGCGTCGCGGTAGCGATCGTTCCATTCGGACCAGATGACGGGGAAGTTGCCGGTCTGGTAGCCGCCGTCGCCGACGTCCCACGGCTCGGCGATGAGCTTGACCCGGCGGAGCACCGGGTCCTGGTTCACCGCGTCGAAAAAGCCGCTCAGGGCGTCGACGTGGAACTCCTCGCGGGCGAGGGCCGGGGCGAGGTCGAAGCGGAAGCCGTCGACGTGCATCTCCTCCACCCAGTACCGCAAGGAATCGAGCACCATCGCCAGCAACTGCGGGTGGCGGGCATTGACGGTGTTGCCGGTCCCGGTGGTGTCGACGTAGAAGCGCGGGGCCTCGGGCACGAGGCGGTAGTAGGCGACGTTGTCGATGCCCTTGAAGCAGAACATGGGGCCGAGGTGGTTGCCCTCGGCGGTGTGGTTGTAGACGACGTCGAGCAGCACCTCGATGCCCGCGGCGTGGAGGTGCTTGACCATGCCCTTGAACTCCCGCACCTGCTCGCCGGGGTCGGGCGATGCGCCGAGTCGGGGGTCCGGGGCGAAGAAGCCGATGGTGTTGTAGCCCCAGTAGTTGGAAAGGCCGAGGCCGTGCAGGAAGGGCTCGTCGATGCAGGTCTGCACCGGCAGCAGTTCGACGGCGGTGACGCCGAGCCTCGCGAGATGGTCGATCGCGGCCGGGTTGGCGAGACCCGCCCAGGTGCCGCGGAGCGGCTCCGGGATGCCGGGATGCCGCTCGGTGAACCCCTTGACGTGCACCTCATAGATGATGCTGCGGTCGAGCGGGGTGGCGGGGCGGCGGTCGTCGCCCCAGTCGAAGCCGGGATCGATGACCACCGAGCGGGGCACGAAGGGCGCGCTGTCAGAGGGGTCGGCCAGCAGGTCGGAGACCCGCGGGTCGGTCCGGTGGCCGTAGACGGCGGGACTCCAGGAGACGGCCCCGGAGATGGCCCGGGCGTAGGGGTCGAGCAGCAGTTTGGCGGGGTTGAAGCGACTGCCGCGCTCGGGGTCCCACGGGCCGTGGACGCGGTAGCCGTAGCGCTGACCGGGGCCGATGCCGGGCACGTAGCCGTGCCAGGTGTGGCCGGTGCGGTCGGGCAGCGTGATGCGGCGGGACTCGACCGGAGCGGCCGGATCGTCGAACAGGCAGAGGTCCACCGCGTCGGCGTGCTCGGAGAAGAGGGCGAAGTTGACGCCGTGGCCGTCCCAGACCGCGCCAAGCGGGTAGTCAACGCCGGGGAGGACGGCGAGGGCCGGGGGGCTGGCAATGGATGCGGTCACGTTGGGCCTGCCTCCGTCCGCGAGGCGCCGCGCCGCCGGCAGCAGCGCGGGACCAGAGCGGAAAGTATGGCAGCGGCGGGCCCCGGGTCAAGCGGACCCAGCCCCGCCGCGACAATTCGTTCGCGCGGCGGCCCCGGACCGGCAGCGCGGACCATCGGCTGCGAACATCCTGTCCCCGCCTATACTCCCGGCATGGATGGGCACGATGAGGTTTTTCTCGAAGGGATGCGGTTCTATGCCTACCACGGGGTCCACCCCGAGGAGCGGGCGCGCGGGCAGCGGTTCACGGTGGATGTCCGCATGCGCGCCGATCTCCGCGCCGCCGGCGAGACCGATGACCTCGAGCGCACCATCAACTACAGCGCGGTCGCGAAGCGGGTGCGCGCCATCGTCGAGGGCGAGCCGCGCGATCTGATCGAGGCCGTCGCCGAGGCCATCGTCGCCGATGTGCTGGCCGCCTTCCCCGCGGTGCGCGGCGTGCGGGTCACCGTCCGCAAGCCGGAGGTCGGGCTGAAGGGGATGTTCCTCGACGCCGCCGGGGTGACCATCGACCGCGCGCGCGTCAGGGATGGAGGGGAGCGCTGATGCAGGCGGACGGCGGCGAATCCGGTCCGGTGGACCAGCCGCGCATCGCGCGGGCGGTGCGGGAAATCCTGCTCGCGATCGGGGAGGACCCGGACCGCGAGGGTCTGCGGCGCACCCCGGGCCGGGTCGCCGAGGCCTACGCCGAACTCTTTGCCGGGATGAACGAGGACCCGCGCGAGCATCTGACGGTGACCTTCGACGAGGGGCACAAGGAGATGGTCGTGCTGCGCGACATCCCGTTCGCCTCGCTCTGCGAGCATCACCTCATGCCATTCACCGGGGTCGCCCACGTCGGGTACATCCCCGGCGGCCGGGTCGTGGGGTTGAGCAAACTGGCGCGACTGGTGGAGGGCTACGCGCGCCGCCCGCAGGTGCAGGAGCGGCTCACCAGCGAGATCGCCGACGCCCTGATGGACGTGCTGGACCCGGACGGCTGCGGGGTGGTGATCGAGGCCGCCCACACCTGCATGACCATCCGCGGGGTGCAAAAGCCCGGCGCGGTGATGGTCACCTCGGCCATGCGCGGCGGGTTTCGCCGGCGCCCGGAAACGCGGGCCGAGTTTTTCAGCATCATCGGCGTCGGGCAATGACGCCGCCGCTCCCTCCGACGTCGTGGAACGGGCGCGAACTCCGCTGGGGGGAACGCACGTTCGTCATGGCGATCGTCAACCTTACCCCGGACTCCTTCAGCGGTGACGGCGTCGCCGGGAGGACGCCCCGGGAGATCGCCGCCCGCGCAACCCGGGCGGTGGAAGATGGGGCGCATATTCTCGACCTGGGGGCGGAGAGCACCCGCCCGGGCCACGCGGCGATTCCCGCCGCGGAGGAACTGGACCGGTTGCTGCCTGCCCTCCGCGAGGTTCGGGCCGCGACCGATGCCCTGATCTCGGTCGATACCAGCAAGGCCGCCGTCGCCGAGGCCGCGCTCGCCGCCGGTGCGGACCTGGTCAACGACGTGCGCGGCTTCACGCGGGATCCGGAGATCGCGGCGGTCGTCGCAGGGGCCGGCGTGCCCGCGGTCGTCATGCACGACGTCCCGCCGGACGGCCGGGGCGACCTCGTGGCGAGCGTGCTGCGGGAACTCTCCCGCCGGCTCGACCGCGCGCTCGCCGCCGGCGTCGCCTGGGAAGCGCTGATCGTGGACCCCGGCTTTGGCTTCGGCAAGGACTGGCGGCAGAACCTCGTGCTGCTCAACCGCCTCGATGAACTGCGGACCCTCGGCCGCCCGATCCTCTCCGGCACCTCGCGCAAGCGCACCATCGGGCATGTGCTGGGAACGCCGCCGGAGGACCGGGTGGAGGGCACCGCGGCCACGGTCGCCCTCGCCATCGCCCGCGGGGCGGACATCGTTCGGGTTCATGACGTGCGGGAGATGGCGCGGGTGGCGCTGATGACCGACGCCATCGTGCGCGGGCCGGATGCGGTGGTGGACCGGATGCCGCCGGCGGCGCCCGCGTGACCGGAGGCCGGGTGGAACGGGCGTACATCGCCGTCGGCGCGAACCTCGGGGACCGGGAGGAAACCATCGCCGAGGCGATCCGGCGGCTCGGGGCGCTCGGGACCGTGGCGGCCGTTTCCCCGCTGATCGAGACGCCCGCCTGGCCCGATCCCGCTGCCGCGCCGCCCTACCTGAACGGGGCGATCGCGCTCGACACCGCGCTCGGCCCCCACGCCCTCGTGCGCGGGTTGCTGGCGGTCGAGGCCTCGCTCGGCAGGCGGCGATCCGTGCCGAACGCGCCCCGTACCATCGACCTCGACCTGCTGCTGCACGGGGACCGGGTGATCGCCTCGCCCGATCTCGTGCTGCCCCACCCCCGGATGCACCAGCGGCGGTTCGTGCTGGAGCCACTGGCCGCCATCGCGCCAGAGGCGGTGCATCCGGTCTGGGGCCGTCGGCTGGCGGAGTTCCTCGCCGGGACCGCCGCCGGGCGAGCCCGCCCGCCCGGCAACTCCTGAAGGCGACGCTTCCGCTCCGCACCCTCCTCCCGGTTGGCCGCATTGCAGATGCGATTCGCGCGGAGAGGAGACGCCATGCGGACCAACCTGCGCCACGCCCCGCTCCGGGACGACATCGACCCCGCATCCATCGCATCCTGCGGCGCGGCCATGCCTGCAGCCCGATGCTTCCGGAGGGTCCTGCCGACGACGGGCAGATTCGCGGCATGGCGTTCCTCATCATCGGCGCCGACCCCGGGCGGCAGGACGGGTTCGTCGAGCGGTTCCGGGTCGGGGACGGCCTCTTTGCCGGGCTCGGCGGCGCGGATGATCCGCTGGCCGGGCAGGAGCCGTCGCCGCAGGAGTTCGGGATAGCGGCGCGGCCGTTCTGGCGCAAGGCGCAGGGCATCCCGCCGCTCGGCGGCCTGCGCTGCCCGGCCGAACCCGGGGAGCAGGGCTGACCGCGCGCGGCGGGAGTCGCCGCGCCGCGTCTTCCGCGTTCGCGCAGCCGATGACCCGCCCGGCGGCGAGGCGTGCTCCCCTGCCGGCGACCCCGTCCGCCGGGCGGCGGGTTTACCGGGGCCTGCGACAATGGCCGGGATTCGAGACGAAGGAGCGGCCACCCGGACATGAGCGACACCAGCGACGCGGCGGCGTGGAGCCCCGATACCCTGCGGGACATTTCCCGGCGCATCCTCGAGGCGCTCGGCACGCCCGCGGACATCGCGGAATCGGTCGCGCGGGATGTGGTGGATGCCAACCTCGCCGGCCACGACTCCCACGGCGTCATCCGCATCCCGCAGTACGCGCGCGCCATCGAGGCGGGCGACATCATCCCGGACGCCCGCGCCGAGGTGCTCTCCGACCGCGGCGGCACGCTGCTGATCAGCGGCGGCTGGGGCTTCGGGCTGGCGGCGGGACGGGCGGCGATGGCGCTCGCCATCGCGAGGGCGAAGGACCTCGGCGTCGCCGCCGCCGCCCTGGTGCGGGCGCATCATCTCGGGCGTCTCGGCATCTACCCCGAGCAGGCGGGTGCGGCGGGCTGCGTGGGCATGGCCTGGGTGGGCGGCATCGGCAGCGGCGAACTGCTGGCGGTGCCCTACGGCGGCGCGCGGGCGGCCTTCGGCACAAACCCGATCGCCGCCGGATTCCCGATGGGCGAGGATCCGCCGTTCCTGCTGGATTTCGCGACCACGTCGGTCGCGCGCGGCAAGGTGATGGTGGCCCGGGACGCCGGCACGCCGCTGCCGCCCGGGTCCATCGTGGACCGCGACGGTCTCCCATCCACCGACCCGGCGGATTTCTTCGCGGGCGGGGCCCTGCTGCCCTTCGGCGGCCACAAGGGCTATGCGCTCGCGGTGCTCGCGGAATTGCTCGGACAGGCGCTGACCGGGGCCGACGAAACCGGCGGCGAGGGCCGCGGCGGCATCTTCGGGGCGGCGGGCGCGCTGTTCGTGGCGATCGACGCCGGGGCGTTCCGGCCCGCCGGTGCGGCGGAAACCGCTGCGGCAACGATCGCGGACCGCATCCGCGCGGTCCCCCCGGCGCCCGGATTCGAGGCGGTGCGGATCCCGGGCGATCCCGAGTCGGAGAGCCGGGCCCGGCGGCTGCGCGAGGGCATCGTCCTTGCGCCCGGCACCGAGGCCGATCTGCTGGAGACGGCTGCCTCGCTGGGCGTGGCTGTCAGCCGTGCAGCCCGGGGCAAGCCGTGAGCGCCGCGTACGTACGCAGTTTTACGTGGATACCGGCGCGCTGGACGAAGATCGGCGGATGACCTACCATGAAGGTGGACGCGCAAGCGCCGCGGGCGCCGGAGGGGGCTGATTCGATGCAGGTCAAACTGGACCGGAGGTCCCTGCTGTCCGGTCTCGGAGCGATGGCGGTTCCCGGGTTCCTGCCCGCTCCCGCGGGCCGGGGCGATGGCCACCGGCTCGGACCCAACCAGATCGAGCGCGCCCGCAAGCGGGGGCGCGAGGACCGCGCCGTCGCCGTCCGCGCGCCCATCGACCGCGAACCGCGGGGGGATGTTCGAAACATCGCGGGGCGGCCGAACGTCATCGTCGTCGTCGCCGACGACATGCGCGCCACCGACTGGCAGGCCCTGCCCGAGATCCGGCGGATCGTCGGCGGCGGCGGCGCGGTGTTCCCGAACTTCATCCTCAACACCCCCATTTGCGGGCCATCCCGCGCCACCCTCTTCACCGGCAAACTGCCGCGCAACCACGGCGTGATGGAGAACGACGAGGAGGGAGTCGACTCCTGGAGCGCGATGGAGGAGGGCTACGGCCGCCGCGCCACGATCTACAACGCCGCGCAGAAGGCGGGCTACCGCACCGGCCTCGTCGGCAAGTTCCTCAATGGCGCTCCCGACGCCGGGCGCATCTCCCCCGCCTTCGACCGCTGGTACAGCACCTCCGAACTCGACTACTACAACTTCACCCTGAACGAGAACGGCGTCCCGGTGAGCTACGACGGCGACGCCTACAGCACCGATGTGCTCGGCCGGCACGCCGTGTCGTTCATCGAGGAGACGGAGGCCGGACGACCCTTCCTGCTCTTCTTCGCGCCGAAGGCGCCCAAGGGCCCCGCCACCCCGAGCGCCGCGTTCGACGGCGCGTTCCGGCAGGCTGACCCCGCCCGCGATCCGGCCTGGAACGAGGACGACATCTCCGACAAGCCCGCCTCGGTGCGCCGCCGCGATCCGCTCTCCCGCGATGACATCGCGGAGATCCAGGACAAGGACCGCCGCAGGCTGGAGACGCTTCTTTCGGTGGACGCCGCCTTCACCGACATCTGGCGGGCGGTGCGCCGCACCGGCCGCGCCGCCAACACCATCGTGGTGGTGCTGACCGACAACGGCTACGCCCTCGGCGAACACCTGATCACCGGCAAGGGACGACCCTACGACCCGGTGATCCGGGTGCCGATGATGGCCTCCGGTCCCGGGTTCGACGGGCGCGGCGTCGATGACCGGATGGCCTCCATGGCCGACATCGCCCCGACGCTGGCCCAGGCGATGGGCATCCGCCTTGCCAACGCCGACGGCGCGTCGCTGCTCGAGAACTGGACGCGCCAGTACGTGCCGCTCCAGACGCCCGGCGGCCAGCAGCCCTACTGGGCGCTGCGCAGCCGCGAGGAACTCTACGTCGAATATGACGACGGCGAACGCGAGTACTACGACCTCGTCGCCGATCCCTACGAACTCGAGAACCAGCTCGCCGACTGGGAGGGCAGGACGCCGACCCTCGATCCGGCCCGGGCCGAGGCGCTCGCCGCCCGGCTGGCGGCTTTCCGCCGCTGCGACGGGGAGTCCTGCCGCGGCATCGAACCCCCGGTATGACCGAGCCGCCGCCAGCGGCCACCCGTCCCGCGCCGGGCGCGCGGAGGAGCGACCCAATGCACGCCAGGAGGGACCGGCGGTCGCTGGCCGCGCTCGCCGCCGCCGTTCCCGCCGCCGCCCGCCGGGTCGCCGCCGCTGATCCGGCGCAGACCGTGGGGCCGGCCCCCGGAGCTCGTCCCAACGTGGTCGTCATCGTCATGGACGACATGCGCGAGACCGACTGGAAGGCGCTGCCGAAGATCCGCGCGCTGGTCGGTCTGCGGGGCCGCATCTTCCCGAATTTCATCCTCAACACCCCCATCTGCGGGCCGTCGCGGGCGACGCTGTTCACCGGCAGGCTGCCCAGCAATCATGGGGTCATGGAGAACACCGAGAACGACGCCCAGTCGTGGAACCAGATGAACCGCGGAGTCGGCCGCACCGGCACCCTGCATCATGCCGCGCAGCAACGCGGCTACCGGACCGGGCTGTTCGGGAAGTTCCTCAACGGCGCGCCGCTAAGCGGCCCGGTCTCGCCTGGCCTCGACCGCTGGGGCACGACCTCCGGCCAGCGCTACGTCAACTTTTCGCTCAACGAGAACGGGGAGGCGGTGCGCTATAACCGCGGCGCCTACCTGACCGACGTGCTGGCCCGCCAGGCCGTGGAGTTCGTCGAGAGCACCCCGCGGGGCCGCCCGTTTCTCCTCTACTTCACGCCGAAAGCGCCGAAGGGGCCATCCACCCCCAGCAGGCGCTTCGCCGGGTCCTTCAACGGAACCCCGCTGGAGCGCACCCCGGCCTTCAACGAGGCCGACGTCAGCGACAAGCCAATGAACGCCCGCCGCAGGCCGCTTCTCTCTCCCGGCGCGATCGCCAAACTCCAGGAACTCGAGCAGGACCGCCTCGAGACGCTGCGCTCGGTGGACGAGGCCTTCGTCCGCATCTGGCGGGCGGTTCGCCGCACCGGCCGCGGCGCCAACACCATCGTCATGGTCATGACCGACAACGGCTACTCGATGGGCGACCACCGCATCGCCGGCAAGGGACAGCCCTACGACGCCATGATCCGGGTGCCGATGATGGCCTACGGCCCCGGCTTCACCCGCGGCGAGGACCGCCGCCTCGCCGCCATGTACGACATCGCCCCCACGCTGGCGCAGGCGATGGGGCTGGACATGACCGGTCTCGACGGCGCATCCCTGCTGGAACCGTGGACGCGCGAATACGTGCCCCTGCACGTGCCCGGCACCTGGATGCCCTTCTGGGGCCTGCGCGGCGAGCGCGAACTCTACGTCGAGTACTGGAACGGCGAGCGCGAGTACTACGACCACCGCGCCGACCCCTGGGAACTCGACAACCAGATCCTCACCTGGGACGGCCTGGAGCCTTCCCTCGACGAAGCCACCCAGCGCGACCTCGCCCGGCGGCTGGCGCAGGTCCGCATCTGCAAGGGACCCGCCTGCCGCGGCATCTCCTGATGGCCGGGACGCCCCCGGATCCCCGGTCCCGCGTCTGGACCCTGACCGGAGCCGATGGCCAGCCCGTCCGCGGCGATGCCCCGGGGACGCTCGGCGGCCACCGGGCGGGCCGCATCTACGGCAGGCTCGATTGCCCCGCCGCGCTGCGCGCGCTGGCCCGGGGCGGCTACGCCGGCAACCGCGTCTTTTTCGACGGCGAGGCGACGGCGATCGCCGCGGGCTACCGCCCCTGCGCGGTCTGCCTGCCGGAACGCTACCGGCGGTGGAAGGCCGATCCCGCCGGCTTCCGCGCCGCCCCCGGCCCGCTGCCCGGGGCGGAGTGACCGCACCCCGGGCGATTGGCGCAGGCGGTGTCGGTCAGGGCCTGCCCGCCGTCCGCAGGCGCGCGGTGGCGGCCTCGTCGACGCGGTAGTCCCGCGGCAGGCGCACCAGCGCGTCCGGGCGGCCGAGATACTCGACGGCCACGCCGTAGTCGCGGGCCGCGCCCTCGCGGGTCACGTAGCCGCAGGCGACATCGCGCAGCACGAGGGCGGGGTCGCGGGCGAAGGGGTCGCCGTAGCCGCCCCCGCCCGGGGGATCGAGGCGGACCCGCGCCCCCGCCGGCAGCGGAACCTGCGCTTTCGCCTGCGGGCGGATGGCGTCATCCACGAGATAGATTCCGGGCGCGCCCGCGCCGCCGCCGAGGATGCCCCCGGCGGGGTGATCGATGCGGTCCACCAGCGCGGAGACGGCGAGCGGGCCGTCGTAGCGGGCGGTCATCTCGGAGCGCTGTCCGAGGCCGCCGCGGCGCAGGCCGGGCCGCCGGAGTCGGGCTTGAGTTCGCGGCGCAGCTGCACCAGCGGCGCGAGGGATTCGACGACCTCGGCGGGCACGCCGGCCACGCCGCTGGGGAAGCCGGTGGCGGAAAGGCCGTCCTTGCCCGCCCGCGCGCCCATGCCGCCGCACTGGAAGAGACTGAAGGTGAAGGGGTCGCGGTCGGGGGCCTCGCGCCCGTGCCAGACGCTGATCCAGATCGGGTCGGCGCTGCCGGCGATGACCCGGTCCGGCATCACCTGTTGCAGCGCGCCGAGGATCACCCCCGGCAGGAAGTGGCCGATGATGTGCCGGGAGGCCACGGCGGCGGGCTCGCGGCAGTTGAGAATGCTCCCCTCCGGCGCGGTGACATGGACCGGCAGGAACGCGCCGTGGGTGTGCGGCACGTCGGGGCTGACCGTCGTCTTGATGGCGAAACTGCTGTAGGCGTGGGTGTAGTTGAGGACGACGTTGATGCCCCACCGGCTCTGCGGCGAGGAACCGTCGAAGTCGATGTCGATGTCCTCGTCGCGCACGGTGACGGTGCAGCGGACGAGGATCGGCTCGTCGAAGCCGTCCGACCACGATTCGTTGGTGTAGACGCCGTTCGGCAATTGGCGGATCGCGTCGCGCATCGCCCGCTCCGAGCGCTCGATGATGGCGTCCGACAGATCCTCGATGTCGTCCATGTCGAACTCGTCGAGGAAGGCGATCAGGGACGACGCGCCGACGTCGTTGGACGACATCTGGGCGTAGAGGTCGCCGATCGTCTCGTCCGGGGTGCGGACGTTGGCGCGGATGATCTGCATCAGCGCCTCGTTCGGCTCGCCGGCGATGAACAGTTTCATGATGGGGACGCGCAGGCCCTCCTCGAAGACCTCGCGGGCCTCGCCGGAGAAGAGGCGGCCGCCGATGTCCGGGGCGTGGCAGGTGGAGGCGAAGTAGGCGATCACCCGGCCCTTGCGGAAGACCGGGGAGACGACGGTCATGTCGTTGATCTGCCCGGAGGTCATCCACGGGTCGTTGGTGACCAGCACGTCGCCGGGGGCCAGCGATGCGGGCGGGAAGACCGAGAGGAAGTGCTTCACCCCGGTGGCCATCGCGTTGATGTGGCCGGGGGTGCCGGTGAGGGATTGCGCGATCATCCGGCCGCGCCCGTCGAAGACGCCGCAGGCGAGATCCTGCGTCTCCCGGACGACGGTGCTGAAGGCGGTCCGCATCAGCGCCACCTGCTGCTCGTTGACCACCGAGAGCAGGCGGTTCCAGAGGACCTCGAGGGTGATCGGGTCGATGGGGCGGGCGCTCATCGTGCGGCCTCCGCGGGGGCGAATTCGGCGACCAGATTCCAGTTGGCGTCGACGCGACAGGACGCGCCGGGGCCGACGATGAGGGTCGATTCCCGCTCCTCGACGATGGCCGGGCCGGGGAAGGCCGCGCCGGGCGCGAGGGCGTAGCGGTCGTAGACCGGCACTGGGGTCATGCCGCCCAGTTCCGGCATCCAGGCGCGGCGGGTTCCCTTGCGGGCCGCCCGGGAGTCCGTGCCGCCGCCGCCGCCGGCGAGGGCGGTCATCTCCGGGCGCGGGCCGGAGGCCACGACGCGCCAGGTGATCGCCTCGACCGGGACCGGCGGCCCCAGACGCCCGTAGAGCCTGCGGTACTCGGCCTCGTAGGCCGCGGTGAGCGCAGGCACGCTCCCGGTGCCGAGCGGGCCGTCCGGCAGGGCGACCCGAATCTCGTGGCCCTGCCCGACGTAGCGCATCTCGGCGATGCGGCGGAAGGCGATCTCTCCGGCGGCGACCCCGGAAGCGCCGAGCACCTGCGCGCCCTCGGCCGCCATGTCGGCGAAGAGGGCGTTGACCCGGTCCCAGTCGAGGGCGCCGAGGCGGCCGGGGAAGGAGCGGACGAAGTCGAAGGCCAGCGGCGCCGAGAGAAAGCCGACCGCGCTCATGACCCCGGCGCCGAAGGGGGCGATCAGGCAGGGCGACCCCAACGCGGCGGCCACCCGGAAGCCGTGCACCGGACCGGCCCCGCCAAAGGCGAAGACCGGCTGGGCGCGCGGGTCCTTGCCGCGCTCCAGTGCGTGGATGCGGGCGGCGCTCGCCATGTTCTCGTTGACGATCTGGTGGATGCCCCAGGCCGCCTCCTCGATGCCGAGGCCGAGGGGTTCGCCGATGCGCGCGGCGATCGCCCGCCGCGCGCCCTCGAGGTCGAGGGCCATGCCGCCGCCGAGGAAGAAGGCCGGGTCGAGGTAGCCCAGCACGAGGTCGGCGTCGGTGACGGTCGGCTCCGTGCCGCCGCGGCCGTAGCAGACCGGGCCGGGGTCGGCGCCGGCCGAATCCGGCCCGACCTTGAGCAGGCCGAGGGCGTTCACCCGGGCGATGCTGCCGCCTCCCGCGCCGATCTCGATCATCTCGATGACCGGAAGATTGACCGGCAACCCGGAGCCCTTCTTGAAGCGGTACCGGCGGTCCACCTCGAAGCTGTGGGCGATCAGGGGCTGCCCGCGGTCGATCACCGCGAACTTTGCGGTGGTGCCGCCGAGGTCGAAGGAGAGCAGGTCCTCGTGGCCGGCGGCCTTGCCGAAGGCGGCGGCGGCGAGCGCGCCAGCGGCGGGTCCGGACTCCAGCAGGCGGACGGGGAAGCGGGTGGCCGTCTCGACGGTGGCAAGGCCGCCGGAGGAGAGCATCAGCAGGAGCGCGCCGGTGAAGCCCGCCCCGGCGAGCCGGGCCTCGAGGTCGCGCAGGTAGCGCTCGACGCGGCCCTGGACGTAGATGTTGCAGAGGGTGGTGCTGGCCCGCTCGAACTCGCGGATGGCGGGGGCCACGTCGGAGGAAATGCTGACCCGCATGTCCGGGGCGGCGCGGAGGATCGCGGCGCGCGCCTGCCGCTCGGCCTCCGGATTGGCGAAGCTGTTGAGGAAGGCGACGCCGATGGCCTCGACCCCGGCGGCGGCGAGTTCGCCGGCGAGGCGTTCGACGTAGGCGACGTCGAGGTCCTGGCGGGTGGAGCCGTCGGCGTGGGTGCGCTGGGGCACGTCGAAGCGGAGGTAGCGGGGGGCGAGCGGTTCGGCGTGCTCGAGTTGCAGGTCGTAGAGCTCCCAGCGGTTCTCCCGCCCGATCTCGACGGCGTCGCGGAAGCCGTCGGTGGCGAGCAGCGCGGTGACCGCGCCCTTGCGCTCGATCAGGGCGTTGGTGACCAGCGTGGTGCCGTGGATGATCTGGCCGACCGCCTCCACCGGGATGCCCGCCCCGGCGAGGGTGTCGAGCAGGCCGGTCTCGACGGCGCGGGAGGGGTCGTCCGGGGTGGTGAGGGTCTTGCCGATGGCGAACGCGCCGGTGGTTTCGTCGATGACGAAGATGTCGGTGAAGGTGCCGCCGATGTCGGCGCCGGCGCGATGGCGTGGAATCGGGTCGGTCATGTCGGCATCCTGTGCGTGGCCCTCACCCCCAACCCCCGCGCCGCGGGGGGAGCGGGCGCCACAGGCCTGGCGGGGTGTGCGGGTCAGGAGAGCTTCGGGTATTTGCTGTGCGGGAAAATGTCGACCTGCGGGGAGCGCTGCTGGGCCAGCATGCCGCCGTCCGAGACGGTCACCTGGCCGGTGACGTACTTCGCGTCGTCGGAGGCGAGGAAGAGGGCGGGGCCGGCGAGGTCGTCCGGTTCGCCGACGCGGCCGAGGGGGATGGTTTCGGCGCGGTACTGGCGGGCCTCGGCGCTCATGCCCTTGCTGTCGATGGATCCCGGCACGAGGGTGTTGACCCGCACGCCGTAGGGGCCGAGATCGAGACACATGGCGCGGGTGAGCGCCTCGATGCCGCCCTTGGCGGCGTCGTAGGCGGAGTTGCCGCGGTGGGCCTTGCTCGCGCCGCCGCTGGAGACGTTGATGATCGAGCCGTCCCCCTTGCGGGCCATGATGTGCGCGGCGCGGTGGCTGCAGAGAAAGACCGACCGCAGGTTGACCGCGATGATCCTGTCCCACCAGGCGGCGTCGCCGTCGAGGAAGTGGCGCTCGGTGTCGACGAGCCCGGCGTTGTTGACGAGGACGTCGACGGTGCCGTGGGCCGCGACCGTCCGGTCGAACAGGTTGGCCACCGAGGCCTCGTCGGAGACGTCGGTGCGGATGGCCATCGCCGTGCCGCCGGCCGCCCCGATCTCCTGCGCGACCTTCCCGGCCGCCGCCTCGTTGATGTCGGCGACGATGACCTTCGCGCCCTCTGCGCCGAAGCGCAGCGCGATGGCGCGGCCGATGCCGCTGCCGCCGCCGGTGACGATGGCGACCTTGTCCTGGATGCGTCCTGCCATGCGATGGGGGTCCTTTCCCGGGATGGGTTCCATGCCGCCGTGCCCGCGGTTCCGGTCCGTCCGGGGCGGGCTGGGGCGGCGGCGATGCGGTCAGGCGGTGAGGGTGTATTCCGGGGCCAGCGGCGCGGCCAGGGCCGGCCGGTCGATGCGAAACCGGGAGATGTCGTGACCGGTCGCGCCGTCCGTCGCGAGATCGGCCAGGATGTCGCCGATGACCGGCGCGAACTTGAAGCCGTGCCCGGAGCAGGGCGAGGCGATGACGACGTTCGGCTGCCCTGGCAGCTGGTCGATGACGAAGTGCTCGTCCGGGGTCATGGTGTAGCGGCAACTCCCGCTCCAGGTCACCTCGCCGGTGCACTGCGGGAGCATCTCCATCGCGTACTGGCGGACCATTTCCAGCGGGCCGGCGTCCACGTCGCGGTCGGGGTCCTCGGGGTCGACGATCCTGCCGAGCCGGTCGATCAGCGCCTTCACCCCTTCGTGGCGGTAGGACGGGAAGAAACTGCCGAGCGAGAGGTTGCCGGGGAAGCGGTGGATGACCAGCGGGAAGCGGCCCGGCGCGAAGGCGGCGGGATCGGTGACCGTGAGGTAGACGAGGAACTCCTTGCGGAGATAGAGGGGCAGGTCCAGCCCGAGTTGCCGGACCAGCGGCCGCATCCACGACCCGGCGGCGAGGATGAGGCGGTCGGCGGTGTAGCGTCCCCTCGCGGTCTTCACCGTCGCCGCGCCGTTGCCGGCGAAAAGTTCCAGCGCTGGCTCCTCGTAGTGGAAGATCGCGCCGCGCTCCCGCGCGACCCGCGCGAAGGCGGCGACGGAGTCGTCGGCGGCGAGCAGGGCATAGTCGGGCTGGTAGACGCCGCGCATCCCCTCCGGCAGCCGGAACTGGGGGAAGCGGGCGACGATCCCGTCGCGGTCGAGCATCTCGTGGGGGATGCCGTTCCGCACGTAGCAGTCGCGGATCTCGTCGACGTACTCGGCGTCGGGCAGGCCGAGGTCGAGGCCGCCGCAGACGTGCATCAGCGGTTCGCCGGCGTCGGCCTCGAGATCGCGCCAGCGGGCGTAGCTCTTGCGGGCCAGTTCGACGTAGTCGTCGGAGGCGTAGGCGAGGCGGATGATGCGGGAGTGGGTGTGGGAACTGCCCATCAGGTGGCCGGGCTGGTAGCGGTCCAGCACCAGCACCGTCCTGCCGTCCGCGGCGAGCCGCCACGCGGCCGCCGAGCCCATCAGGCCGCCGCCGACGATGATGACGTCGAACGAGGTGTCGCCCGCGCCGGACATGGTTCCCGCTCCCCTTTTCCCGCGCTTCGCCGGTCGCGATGGCGGGGCGGGCGACCAGCCCGCCCCGCGGCAGCGCGGAATCCTGACAATGAGAAGTGTACCGCCTGAACGGGAGCGGGCCGGTGGCGGGCTTCCTGCCCGCCGCGGCCGGGTTACGCCCGCAGCACCACGTCGTGGGCCTGCGACTCGCGGTACCCCGCGCCGGTGATCTGGACGAATTCGGCCCGCTCGTGCAGTTCGGCGATGGTGGTCGCGCCGGCGTAGGAGAGGCCACTGCGGATGCCGGCCAGCAGCAGGTCGATCACGTCGGAGACGGGGCCCTTCGCCGGCACCATCGCGTTCACGCCCTCGATGTGCAGGCGGTACTGCTCGTGCTTGTGGGCGGCGAACTTGGAGAGTTGGCGGGCCTTCTCATCGGGGGAGGTGCTGCCGTTGTAGTGCTTGTAGAGTTTGCCCTCGATCTCGACGATCTCGCCGGGGGCCTCGTCGGTGCCGGCGAAGAGGCTGCCGCCCATGTAGGCGTCGGCGCCGGCGGCGAGGGCCTTCACGATGTCGCCGGAGTTGGCCGCGCCGCCGTCGGCCAGCACGTAGCGGCCGGGGTAGTGCTCGTTGCGGGCGCGGGCGACGTCCATGATGGCGGTGACCTGCGGCACGCCTGCGCCGGTATTGACGCGGGTGATGCAGATGCTGCCCGCGCCGATCCCCACCTTGAGCGAATCCGCGCCGGCCTCGTAGAGGTCCATCGCGGCGTCGTAGGTGGCGATGGTGCCCGCGATGAAGGGAACATCCGGCCAGCGCCGCTTGCAGGTGCGGATGATCTCGATGGCGTGCTCGGAGTGGGCGTGGGCGATGTCGAGGTGGAGGGCGCAGGAGCCCGCCTCGATCAGCAGTTCGGCGCGGCGCAGTTCGTCGCCCTTGACGCCGATGACGCCGATGCAGCGGGCGCCCTGGGCAACGATGTCGCGGACCATGCGGGCCTGGACCTCTGGCGAGTCGAAGCGCCCGATGAGGCCGATGCCGCCGAGGTTGTGCATGGCGACGGCCATCTCGACCCCGGTCACGGTGTCCATGTTGACCGAGATGAGCGGCATCCCGAGGGTGATCCCCGGGGCGATCACGGTGGAGAGGTCGACCTCGTTGCGGGAGCGGATGCGGGAGTATTTCGGCACGAGGAGGACATCGTTGTAGGAGAGGGCCTGGCGGATCTCGGGCATGAAAAAACCCCTCACCGGAGTGCGTGGGGGCAAGCGCGCGTCCCTTTTTCATCTTTTAACGCCGCGGGCGGCGCGCTGTCACGGCGCCGGATGACCGGCGGTCCCGTCAGGCCCCGCCCGATCCGCCGCTCACTCCTCCTCGAAGTAGTCCGAGTCGATCGGCTTGAGGGTGTAGGTCTGGATGTCGGTGACGCCGATGCCGTGGTCGATCATCAGTTCCGCGAGTTCCTGGCCGTCGATGAGGACGATGCGCTTCTCGATGCGGGAGGTATAGTCGCGGGCATCGGGGGTGAATCCGGAGGTCGTGATCAGCACGCCCTTCCGCGCGCGATGCATCTCGAGGCTGCCAGCGAACGCCTGGACGGTCGACCGGCTGACGTTGTCCTTCCAGCGCTTGGCCTGGAGGTACACGACATCGAGCCCGAGTTTGTCCTCCTTGATGATCCCATCGATCCCGCCGTCGCCGCTGCCGCCGACGACCTGCCCGGCATCCCGGCGGGTCCCGCCGTACCCCATGGCGACGAGCAGATCGACCACCAGGCGCTCGAAGAACGCGGGAGAGCAGGAGGCGACCCGCTCCCGGACCTGCTCGGCCAGCGCCTGCCGCATTTGCTGGTGACTGCCGTGGAAGAGCTCCTCGGGCGTTTCGAATCGCACGGCCTCGACGGTGGGGGCGGACCCTGAGCGGGAGCGGAATGCCTGGTACTCCGGGTACTGGTAGAGCATCGCGACTTCGATCCGCTGATCGGGCGGGAGCGCGGCCAGCAAGGACCGGCCGCGGTCGGTGATCGCGATGTGGGCCCGCAGCGGCCTCGACACCAGCCCCGCCTGGTACAGGTGCGTGCCGCTCCAGGCCACCCGGTTGGAAAACCTGGTCTGCTTGCCGCTGGCGATCGTCTCGGCAAGGTCGTCCGGGGTCAGCAGCAGTTGCCGGGCCAGCCGGTGCTGAAGATCGCTGATCCGGTGATGCCGGCCGTCGGTCAGCAGGTCCAGCATGGGCCGCATGATGCTCTGGAAGTCGGGTACTGCCATGTCAGCCTCCCACGGTGAGGCGAATCCAGCGGCATCGTAGCCAATCGGCACATATCCGTCCATCGTGACATCCCGGCAGGGCAGTCGCATGTGGATCGGGCATATCGCGGAAAGAGGTTGGGCTGCCCTGTCACGAAGTCCCCGCGATGCCCGACGCCGCGTCGTTGGTTGTCCGTCTTGCCCGGGCGCCCGATCCCGGCGTTGCGCCACCGCCGGTTCGACGTCCTCGCCATGGCGACGCTGCTCTGGATGTTCGGCAGCCTGCCGCCCGGCGCGTGCCGGTTCGGGACAGCGTCGCGAGCGCACCTTGCGATCGAGGACGGGTTGCACCGGGTGAGGGACGGGGCGGCTCGCGAGGATCAACGCCCAACCCGCGGCGAAGAGGCCCGTGCCCTCACCCTGTTGCGGCGCTCGACCCATGCGTTGGTCGATGCGGGCACCACCAGGGCCGGGTTTGCCGCCCGGCGCACGGCCGGGCGACTTGTGGCACCATGCGCCGGACGCCATGCATCAATGACCGCGCAGGGACGCTCTGCTGGGTTGCCGGGTTGGGCGCCGCAGTGGCGCCAGCCGGGGCGGTCGGTGACCCTGGCCGGGACCTGTGGGGCGTGCGGGCCGTGCCTGTGGCGCGTCCCAGTCATCGAGGGACTATCTCCATGAGACCGTTTCATGTTGCGACCGTGGTGCTGCTGGCGTTGCTGCCGGTCATTCCCGCGTTAGTCACCGGCCGGGCTCCGGTCGCCGCTGGGCAGGTCCAGACGGTGGTGGCGGCGGGGGACATCGCCAACTGCACCGACCAGCAGGAGCGGCGCCGCGCCCGCGCGACGGCCGCCAAGGTCAGGAGGATCGTGGCCCGTAATCCGGGGGCGGTGGTGGCGACGCTGGGCGACCACGTCTACCGGGCCGTCGCCGCCAACGAGTACCAGCGGTGCTTCGCGCGCACGTGGGGGTCGTTCCAGAGCCTGATTCATCCCGCTCCGGGGAACCACGACT
>JBJTKE010000226.1:0-3928 GCA_046096285.1 Chloroflexota bacterium | reverse complement strand
CCGACCGGAGCGGACTCGCCGCCCGCGGCGCGGCCGAGACCGCGCGGACGCTGGAACTGGAGCTGAAGAACCGGATTTCGGGGGAGGTGCGGTTCGATCGCACGTCTCGGATGCTCTACTCCACCGACGCGTCGAATTACCAGATCGAGCCGGTGGGGGTGGTCGTCGCGAAGACGATCGAGGACGTGGTGGCGACGGTGGAACTGGCGGCGTCGCACGGGGTGCCGCTGCTGCCGCGGGGCGCGGGGTCGTCGCTGGCCGGCCAGACGGTGGGCGCGGCGCTGGTGCTGGATTTCTCGAAGTACCTGACGCGCATCCTCGACATCGACACCGAGCAACGACTGGCGACGGTGGAACCGGGGATCAATCTCGACCTGCTGAACAAGTTGCTGAAGCCGAACGGGATGCTGTTCGGCCCGGATCCGTCGTCGGCGAACCGGGCGACGATCGGCGGCGTGGTGGGGAACAACGCGACGGGGGCGCACTCGATCCTGTACGGGATGACGAGCGACAACGTGCGCTCGGTGCGGGTGATGCTGTACGACGGGTCGATCGTCGAACTGGGGAAGATGACGCCGGCGGAGATGGCGGCCCGGGCCAACCACCCGGACGCAACCGGGCGGCTGTACCGGGACCTGCTGGCGTTCCGGGAGAAGCACGGGGACTTGATCCGGCGGGACTTCCCGCCGCACTGGAGGCGGGCCACGGGGTACTCGCTGGACCAGTTCGTGAAGCCGGACGGGGAATTCAACCCGGCGCGGCTGGTCGTGGCGTCGGAGGGCACTCTGGCGACGACGCTGGCGGCGACGATTGAATTGCAGCCCGCGCCGAAGAAGACCGGGTTGATGATGCTGCAGTTCTCCGAGCTGGTGGCGTCGATGGCGGCAACACCGACGATCCTGGAGAGCGAGCCGTCGGCGATCGAGCTGATGGACCGGATGCTGATCAACCTGACCCGCTCGCAGCCGGGGTACGCGCGGCAGATCTCGCTGATCCACGGAGACCCCGCCGGGGTGCTGGTGGTCGAGTTCTATGGCGAGGATGACGCCGAACTCGAGCGGAGGTTCGACCGGCTGGCGGCGCTGCTGAAGAAGCGCAAGGTCAAACTGGTGACCGATCCGCTGCGGGTGCTGGACCCGGCGGTGCAGGCCGATGTGTGGTCGGTGCGGAAGGCCGGGCTCGGGCTGCTGATGAGCGTGAAGGGGGATCACAAGCCGATCCCGGTGATCGAGGACGTGGCGGTGCCCGTGCCGCACCTCGCCGAGTATGTCGGCGCGGTCGAAAAGCTGGTGGCCGAGCACGGGACGACGGCGGCGTTCTACGCGCACGCCTCGGCGGGGTGCCTGCACATCCGGCCGCTGATCAACCTGAAGTCCGTCGAGGGGGTGCGGACGATGAAGGAGATGGCGGTGGCGGCCTCGGAGATGGCGCACCGGTTCGGCGGGGTGATGTCGGGCGAGCACGGGGACGGCCTGCAGCGGTCGGAACTGAACCCGACGATCTTCGGCCCCGAGCTGTACGCGGCAATGCGGGAGTTCAAGGCGATCTGGGACCCGCGGGGGCTGATGAACCCGGGCAAGAAGGTGGACGCCCCGGACATGACGGAGCACCTGCGCTACGGGCCGTCCTACGCGGCGCGGGAGCCGAAGACGCATCTCGATTTCTCGGAGGAAGGGGGATTCCTGCGGTCGCTGGAGATGTGCAACGGGGCGGCGGTGTGCCGGAAGCTGAAGGCGGGGACGATGTGCCCCTCCTACATGGCGACGAAGGACGAGAAGGACAGCACGCGCGGGCGGGCGAACGCGCTGCGGAACGCGCTGGCGGGACGGATGTTCGATCCGGGCGAGTTCACGTCGCCAGAGATGTACGACGTGCTGGACCTGTGCCTGTCGTGCAAGGCGTGCAAGACGGAGTGCCCGTCGAGCGTGGACATGGCGAAGATCAAGACGGAGTTCCTGGCGCAGTACAACGAGCAGCACTGGACGCCGCTGCGGGCGCGGGCGATGGGGAACATCCACCTGGCGTCGAAGCTGGCTGCGCCGGTGGCGCCGCTGGCGAACCTGGCGCTGGGAAGCCCGCTGGCGGGACCGGCCAAGCGTGCGCTGGGGATCGCGCCGCAGCGGCAGGTGCCGATGTTCGCGAGCCGGCCGTTCACCGAGCGGTGGAACGCCTACAAGCGGGGATCGGGGAGCGCGCCGCGGGAGACGCGGGGGCAGGTGGTCTACTTCCACGACACGTTCGCCACCTACAACTACCCGAAAATCGCGGTGGCGGCGGTGCGGCTGCTGGAGGCGGCGGGGTTCGACGTGATCGTGGAGGAGCGGCGGGTCTGCTGCGGGCGGCCGATGCTGTCGAAGGGGATGGTGGCCGAAGCACGGAAACTGGCGCGCAAGAACGTCGAGGTGCTGGCGCCCTATGCGAAGCGGGGAATCCCCATCGTGGGCACGGAGCCGTCGTGCATCCTGACCCTGCGGGACGAGTACCGGGACATGCTGCCGAACGACGCGGGGGTGGCGGCGCTTGCGCAACAGGCGTTCATGCTGGACGAGTTCCTGGCGAAGCTCGAGAAGGACGGGGACCTCGGGATCGCGTGGCAGGACGGGAGCGGGCCGGAGGTGCTGTTCCACGGGCACTGCCACCAGAAGGCGCTGATCGGGATCGGGCCGAGCATGGCGATCCTGAAGGCGGCTGGCTGCGCGGCGCGGGAGACGGGGGCCGGGTGCTGCGGCATGGCGGGAACGTTCGGGTACGAGACCGAGCACTACGAGATCTCGCGAAAAATCGGCGAGGACCGGCTGTTCCCGGCGGTGAACGAGGCCGGGAAGACGACGGTGATCTCGGTGGCGGGGGTGTCGTGCCGGCAGCAGATCGAGCACTTCACGGACCGGTCGACGCTGCACATCGCCGAGGTGCTGGCGGACCGCATCGCGCCGGGGCATGTGTGGCGCGGCAAGCGGGAGGCGATCCCGGCTGACGTGCGGCCCGAGGCGGATTCCGCCGTCCACGCGCGCGACACCGGGGAAGGTCCGGCGTAGGACACCCGGCCAGATTCAGCAACCACTGAAGGCCCCCACCCGCCAGTTGGCGTGGGTGGGGGCCTTCGCGATGGCGCAGCCGGGTGGGAGGAGGCGATGCTCCCGCTGTGCCGACGCCACCGGGCACCGGTCAGGGGGTGCCCGGCGGTGCGCCGCCAGCGGGCGGCCCGTCCCGATGCCGGTTCAGGCGCGGGATTCGACGCCGAGCGGGGTCGCGCTGATCCAGATTTCGGCCTCGATGACCTCGGGCGCGCCCTCCAAGACGCCCTGCAGGTTGGCGGCGGACCAGTCCATCGCGGCGGCGGTGGAGGCGTCCGCGCCAGCCTTAGAGGTGAAGACGGCGACGGCGAGGTGCTGGCCGTCGCCGGGGTTGGCGAAGTAGTAGGAGACGAAGCCCTCGATGGCCTGGATGATCGGGAGGTAGCCCTCCTCGACCTTGCGGGCGAACTCGGCATAGTCGGTGCCGGGGGCGAGCGTCCAGAGGCGGACGACGATGTGGCCCGCGGTCTCCGCGCCGGAGCCAGCCGCGGGGGTGGCGTCCTGAGCGGAAGCGGCGCGGGTGAGCCCCGCGCCGAAGGCGGCGGCGAGAAGGCCCGCGGAGAAGACCCGCCTGCTGGCGGCTGGTTCCGGGTTCATGGCTGGGCTCCCTGGGCGGCGACGCGGCGGGGCGGGAACATCCCGGCCCTGGGCTAACGCGGCGCTGCGACCGACCGGAACGTTACCCGTTCGCGGTCCCGGCGTCAATGTGGTCGTCGAGGCGGCGGTCGCTGACGACCGCGCGGACGGCGGCAACGAGCCGGTCGAGGCGGCGGGCCTCGTTGCGAATGCGCTGTTCGAGGTCGGCCTCGAGTTCGCTGAAGACGTCGACGCCGGACTGGCTGCGGCGCCAGAGG
>JBJTKE010000225.1:0-6260 GCA_046096285.1 Chloroflexota bacterium | reverse complement strand
GCCGACGGTTCACGCCACGCTCGACGGCGGGAGGGTTCCAATGACGCTCAAGATCATCGGCGCGGGCTTCGGGCGGACCGGCACCGCCTCGCTCAAGGCCGCCCTCGAACGCCTCGGCTTCGCGCCCTGCGACCACATGGCCGACAACTTCGCCCGGCCCGAGCGGTTCTCCCTCTGGGCCGCCGCCCTCGACCAGAAACTTCGCGGCGGCGCCATCGACTGGACTCCCCTCTTCCACAGTCACCAGGCGGTGGTCGACTGGCCCGGCGCCTTCTTCTGGCGCGAACTCGTCAACGCCCACCCCCAGGCCCGGGTGATCCTCACCGTGCGCGACGCCGACCGCTGGTACGACAGCGTCGCCGCCACCATCCACAAGGTCCCCGGCGCCATCGGCTCCTCGCTGGCCGTCAAGGGCGTGCTCGCGGTCGCCGGCGCCATCGACGCCCGCCCCCGCGATGCCCTCCGCGTGATGGATGGCACGATCTGGCAGGGAACCTTCGGCGGCCGCTTCGCCGATCGCCAGCACGCCATCGACGTCTTCACCGCCCACAACGCCGCCGTCGAGCGCACCGTCGCCCCCGACCGCCTGCTCGTCTTCGACGTTGCCGACGGCTGGGAGCCCCTTTGCCGCTTCCTCGGCGTGCCCGTGCCGGACGAGCCCTTCCCCCACGTCAACGACCGCGACGAGTTCAACCGCCGCATCCGGCAGCGCCTCGTCCCCGCCGCCGCCGCCGTCGCGGGCGGCGCCCTGCTCGGCCTCGCCGCGCTCGCCGCCCTCTCGGTCAGCGTCGCCCGCCAGCAGCGTGATCCGGCCCGCTTCGCCGCCCGTGCCGCCGCCGGTCCCTTCGCCCGCGCGCTCGACGCCCGCGAGCGCGACCGGCGGCGCAGGTCGCCCGGGTCCTGACGCGCGGGGCGCGACGGTGGCCTGGCGCGGTCCGCACGACCCCCTGTCTCGCGATGGGCCGGCCGTCCGGCGCGCTGCCGAAGTTCCGCTCGGCGCGCCGGCCTCCACCCGCGGCACGGTCCGAACCGCCCGGTTCCCACCCCCGGCATCCCTCGCCAGCGGCGCCCGGACCGGTCGCATCTTGCCCCCATCACGACGTGAAGCCCCTCTCCCTCGCACCGGGAGAGGGGTTGGGGTAAGGGGAAAAGGCTGGTCCGGGGCGAGTTCCCGGACTGCCCGGGGTCGAATCCGGGTGGCCGCCGGGCCCTGTTCAGCCGGTCAGGAGCCGCGCCCCATGAGATCGCCGAGCGACCGGAGTTGCCGCCCGGCGGCGTCGAAGTTCTCCGGGGCGAGCCACGCCTCGAACGCGGCGCGCAGCGCGGGCCACTCCTCGGCAAGGATGGAGAACCAGGCCGTGTCGCGGTTGCGGCCCTTCACCACCCGGTGGTTGAAGAAGGTCCCCTCGTGCAGGTAGCCGAACCGCACCGCCGCCCGCCGGGAGGGGGCGTTCGCGGCGTCGCACTTCCACTCCATGCGGCGATAGCCGAGGTCATCGAGGGCATGCCGCAGCAGCAGGAACACGGCTTCGGTGGCCATCGGGGTGCGCTGCATCGCCGGGCTGAACCACAGGTGGCCGATTTCGATGCTCGCGTGCGCCGGCTCGATGGTCATCAGCGACCCCCACCCCTTCGCCTCGCCGCTGGCCGGGTCCACGATGGCGAAAAAGTGCGGGTCCGCGCCCGCGGCGTGCGTGTCGATCCAGGCGCGCAGGGCGTCCTCGCCGGCGAACGGGCCGTAGGGCAGGTACTCCCACGAGCGCAGCGCCGCACCGGAGCCGTCGTGCCCGAGGCGGTAGAGGCTCGCCGCATGCCGGTCCGCCTCCAGCGGTTCGAGCCGGGCGTCCCGGCCCTCCAGCCCGGCGCGGGCCGGCCGCGGGCGCGGCAGGTCGATGGCGACCGGGGTCCGGGACGGCTGGCGGTCGCGGACTGGTTCGGCGGGAGTGGTCATCGTCGCGGCCTCGCACCTGGGGCAACCGGCAGGGGCGGCCAGCAGACGCCAGCCGCCCGAATCATCGCAGGAGGAAGGCAGGCTCCGCGACCTGCCTCGCCCCGGCGCGCCGGGTCCCGCGGCCGCCGGGAGCAGCAGCCGGCACCATCGCGCATCCCGGCATCCCGGCATCCCGGCATAGCGGTCAGCGGGCATGGGACGCTTGCCGCGCCCCCGGCTGGCGACGGGGCGGGGGCGTTCACCCCGCAACCGTGGACGCGGGCGGCCATCGCCCGCCCGCGCGCAGGACGGCAAAAAGCGTTATGCACGGCCATGCAATACGGTGGACCCGCCTTGTTTCCGTACAAGATTCGGTCATAATGCGCGGACGTTGCCGGACGCGGCGGGTATCGGGTTGCCGCCCGGCGGGAAGGAGCGCGCGATGGGCCACGGCTACACAGGGAAGATCCTGGTCGTCGATCTGACGACCGGCCGCATCACGGTGGACGAGCACGACGACGCCTGGTACCGCCGCTACATGGGCGGCGCGGCGGTCGCCATGGAGTACATCCTCCGCATGATGCCGCCCGGCGCCGACGCCCTCGCCCCGGAGAACGTCCTCGTCTTCGCCCACGGCCCGATCACCGGCACGCCGATCTCCGGCGCGAGCCGGATGAGCGTCAACGCCCGCAGCCCCCTCACCGGGGCCATCGGCGACGCGCAGGTCGGCGGCTTCTTCCCCGCCGAACTGAAGTTCGCCGGGTTCGACGCCATCGTCGTCCACGGCAAGTCCCCGAAGCCGGTCTACCTCCACATCAGGGACGGCGCGTACGAACTGCGCGACGCCGCGAAGTACTGGGGCATGGGCACCGGCGACCTCGAGGACACGTTGTTCGAGGACCTCGGGGACAAGAAGTACCAGACGATGGCCATCGGCGTCGCTGGCGAGAACCTCGTCCGGCACGCCTGCATCGTCACCTACACCTCGCGCGCCGCCGGCCGCACCGGCATGGGCGCGGTCATGGGCAGCAAGAACCTGAAGTGCATCGCCGTCCGCGGCACCGGCAAGGTCAGGGTGCACGACAACGAACGCCTGAAGAAGATCACCCAGGTCGGCACCAAGGGCGTCCGCCTCAGCCCGGCCATGATGGGGATGCAGAAGTACGGCACCGCCGAGACGGTGCTGGCCCAGCAGTCGGTTGGCGGCTTGCCCACCCGCAACTGGGACAGCGGCGTCTTCGACAAGGCCGCCGACATCTCCGGCGAGCGGATGTACGAGACCATCCTCCTCAAGAACGACACCTGCTACGCCTGCGCCGTCCGCTGCAAGCGGGTCGTGCAGGACGAGAACCGGGGCGTCGAGGGCCGCTACGGCGGGCCGGAGTACGAGAACCTCGCCACCCTCGGCTCCTATTGCCTGGTCAACGACCTCGGCGCCATCGCCCTCGCCAACCAGTTGTGCAACATCCACGGCATGGACCCCATCGCCGTCGGCGCCGCCATCGGCTGGGCGATGGACGCCTACGACAAGGGCGAGATCACCAACGACGACACCGGCGGCCTCGAAATCAGGTGGGGCGACGCCGAGATGATGCTCAGGCTGACCGAGATGATGGCCCACCGCGAGGGCTTCGGCGACCTCCTCGCGGACGGCATGCGCGGCGCTTCCGAGCGCCTCGGCGGCAAGGGCAAGGACCTGCTCACCGAGGTCAAGGGCAACGCCCTCCCCGCCCACATGCCGCAGGTCAAGCGCTCGCTCGCCCTCATCTACGCCGTCAACCCCTTCGGCGCGGACCACCAGTCCCACGAGCACGACCCCGGCTACACCCCCGACTCCGACCCCGAGTCGCTGCGCCGCATGGCCCTGCTCGGCCTGACCGACCCGCAGGACCCCCTCAACCTCTCCGACGAGAAGGTGCGCTACTCCCTGATCACCCAGCAGTTCTACTCGCTGGTGGATTCGGTCTCCGTCTGCCAGTTCGTCTACGGCCCCTCCTGGCAGCTCTACGGGCCGGATCACCTCGTCGAGGCCCTCACCGCGGTCACGGGCTGGGACGTGACGGTCGACGAACTCGTCGAGGTCGGCGCTCGCAAACTCACGATGATGCGGCTGTTCAACGCCCGCGAGGGCCTCGGCCGCAACGCCGACAAGCTGCCGAAGAAGATGTTCAAGGGCCTTCAGGGCGGCCCCTCCGACGGCTACAAGGTCGGCAAGGAGGAGTTCGAGCACGCCCTCGACCGGTACTACCAGTTGGCCGGCTGGGATGTCGCCAGCGGGATGCCGACGAAGGAATCCCTCGACCGCATGGGCCTCGGCTGGGCCTGGAGCGCGCCCGCCGCCGACTGACCGTCGGCCAGCGAGCCACCGCCGCAGCCGCCGCCCCGGGCCGGAGTCTACTCCCGCCCGGGGCGGCTTGTTCGGACGGGCGGCGTCCGGTTCCTGCGGCGGGTCGCGAATGGCCAACCGGCGGCAGTGCGTCATCGCCCGGACATGCCGCCGCTCCCCGGTGGGCGCGTCCTACCCCCGCTGGCCGCGTGGCCTGCCCGCGCCGGTCTTCGCGCGTGGTTGACGAGGTTGCAGCTATACTTGCCCCGTAAAGTGTACATCATGAGTTGCCCCGAGGGCAGGAGTGCCGCGATGCTCGAACAGCGGGATCGACCGGATGCATCCGCCCCGGAAGCCTGGGAGGAGCGTGCGCTCGCGCTGCTCGAACCCGGCGGGACCGATCCGGCGCGCGTGGTGTTCCTGACCCGCTCGCTGCGGGCGCTGCGGCGGCTGGCCGCGAGCGCGACCAGCGAGGAGTTGGGGCGGGCCGCGCAGGAGCCAGCCGACGTCCTGGTCCTGCTCCGTGGCGCAGAGACCGCGGCGGCGATGCTGGATCGCGATGCCGATCTGCTCGCGCCGGCGCGGGATCGCGGCCGGGCTGCGATGGTGCGTCTCGCCCAGGCCGAGGGAGGCCTGGCGACCGCCGCGGAACTCGGGGCGTTGCTCGGACCGATCACGCGGCAGGCGGTCGACAAACGGCGAAAATCGGGAAAACTCCTCGCGCTGGACTTCGGTTCACGCGGGTTTCGGTATCCGGTGTGGCAAGCTGACGAAGGGCGGGTGTTGCCCGGCATCGAGCCGGTGCTGTCGATCCTGCGTGAGCACGACCCGTGGACGCAGCTGGCGTTTCTCGTCGGCCCGAGTACCTGGCTCGGTGGGGAGACCCCGCTCGCCCTGATGCGCCGCGGTCAGGTCGAGCCAGTCCTGCGGGTTGCGGAGATGGTCGCCGAGCAATGAAGGACGCGGACCCGCCAGCGCCGGTGAGCCGTCATGCTCTGCCGGAACCGTCGGCCGGGCTCCACGCCGTCGCGTTGCCGATCCACGACATCGCCTCGCAGGACTGGGGCTTCCACCAGTGCTTCCGGGCGGATCGCGGACCGCTGTACCTCGGGTATTCGGACCGGGGCAGGTTCAACGCCCCGTCGCGTGAGTTTGGCGTGACCTATGTCAGCGAAATCGTCGAGGACGCCTTCGTCGAGACCTTCCTGCACAACTCGCCCACCGACCCGTTGGTCATCCGGGTGATCACGCGGGAGCATCTCGCGCGGCGTCAACTCTGCCGGATCGTCGCCAACCCTCGCCATCCGGCGCTCCGGCCGCTGCGCCTCGTCGACCTGACCGGAAACGGCGCGGTGCTGATCGGGGCGACCGGGGAGTTGGCCACCGCGACCCATATCGAGCAGCAGCCCAGTGTGCGGCGGTGGGCGCTCGCGCTGCATCGTCACCCGGCGCAGCCGGACGGTATTGTGTACCCGGCCCGGCATGATCTCAGCCAGCGGTCGCTGGCGCTGTTCGACCGGCCGACGCCGATGCTCGCCGCGGAACCGGGGAATCGTCTCGATGACGAGGCGGTGCTCGCGGCCCTGTTCGGGCGGTACCGCGTGGCCTTTGTGGACGGACAGGCGCTCCCGCCAGCCCGATGAGCGGGCCCCGGCGCAGAACCGCCCGCTACGCTCCCGCCCGCACCAGCAGCACCGGGCATGGCGCTTGCCGCACCACCTCCTCGGCGACGCTGCCCAGCAGCCACCGCGCCGGCCCCGTGCGCCCGTGCGACGACATCACCAGCAGGTCGCCGCGCCCGGCCAGCGCGACCAGTTCCCGCGCGGCCATCCCGGCCCGGGTTTCGGTCGTCACCGCCAGTCCGCGCCCGCGGTGGCGCTCGCGCAGCCATTCCGAAAGCGCCGAAAGGTAGTCGGCTGCCTCATGCCGCACCAAGGCCAGTTCGGCGATCACCTCAGCGAGGCGGGACGGCCCCCCGCCCTGCCCCCTACGCAGCCACTCCAT